>JAHJJU010000013.1 GCA_018822805.1 bacterium | reverse complement strand
CTAAAAAATACTCAGACCGGTTTTAGTCGTAAAAAGCTCTAAGGCTTTCGTCCCGGCAAGAGAATTGCCTTGGGCATTGAGCCCGGGTGAGAAAACACAGATACCCATTACTTTTGGTATGAGTGCGACAATGCCTCCTCATTATTTTTATAAAATCTATTATTTTCTTTTTTGGAAGAATTAGATAAATCTATATTATATTTATCTAATTGATATCCTCCATGAAGTTTATAAGTTTCAAATGCCGATATATCAATTTTTACTTCACTTCCTCTTTGTTGCAAAGCTTTTGCATAAGCATATTGAAACATTTGATTACCTAAACCACCTACTATTTTAACAATTATCACTAGTCAAGTCCTTTAATACTTCATTTACAATAGTATTTGCAAATGTATCTGCTCTGAATGGATTGGCTTTGCTACTGTTTAAAAAATTCTGAATATTATCCAAGTATTCTAAATATGTTATTTTATCCATATTGATTAAAAAAACATAAAGTTGCTCGAAGTCATCAAATAATCTTTTGTCGATAAAACAATTTGAAGGAATATGCTTATCTATATTTTTAGCACCCCAATAAATTGGCACACATCCTGCAAAAAAACAGTCAAATATTTTTTCAGTGATATAGCCATTTTGATCTTTTATATTTTCATAGCAAATTGCAAACTTGTAATTTTGCATCACTTCTTTCTTTGATTCAACTATACCTTTGTACGAAGGAAAACATGGAGAGAAAAGTTTTCTTAAAAATTTGGACTTATTTAAGATACGGCCAATTAAACTCTTACCAAAATTTTTTCCACTCCAACCCACACCATATAAATCAAAATCATCAATATGATATTTTTCAAACCATCTGATAAATTCAATTCGTTTTGAGTATAATTCATTTTTATCAGTTGCTACTTTGTTCCCAGCTATTGTGCAACACAATTTTTTATTATTAAACTTCTTAGGTATTATTTTTGGTATATCAAAAGCATAATTGACTTTAATATATTTTTGATTGTCTACTAAATCATCATTCCAAGTGAATATTTTCTTGAAATATTTGTGATATTCTAAATTAAAAGCTTTTTTATCAACATGTGGGCTTTCAATGGCTAATAGATAACTTTTATCATACCCATAATTAATAAATTTTTGTGTTAAGCCATGATAAATAACTATATCCGATTCTATTGGCTCATTAATGTCACAAGTTGATAAATCAATATTATTCCTTTTAAAAAGATCTTTTAGAAGAAAGTAAAAATATCCGTAATTATCCCTATTTATATTTTTATCAGCAATATCAAAAATTTTATTTTCTAAATTATAAGTTTGAACAAAAGAAACTTTAATCATTTTTCCAGTCCCCTTATAAGCTGCGTTGCCCCCCCCAATTCCTTTTCCCACCATTGTGTTTCTAGTATTTTATATTGTTTTTCAGAATCAAATCTGTATCTCAAAATTCTTGCTGGACTACCAGCAACTATAGCAAATGGAGGAATATCTTTAGTTACAACAGAATTAGCTCCAACTACAGCTCCATTTCCAATTGTAACACCTCTCAAAATAATCGAATCAGTTCCAATCCATACATCATTCTGTATAACACATGGTTCTTTTGTTAGTTCTTCATATTTATTTTCATAAAACAAAGAACTTGTTGAAACCTTATTTAAAGTGTGCTCACCTTGACCAATTGAGACATTATTCGCAATTGAACAATACTTCCCAATAGTAGATTTTGTTATATTACAGTTTTTACCTATATATGTGTAATTTCCAATATCAGTATGCGCATCAATCATAGAATTTTTACCCACACTAACCTCTAGACCAAGTTTAGCTTTTATGGAAACATCTAAACTATTAACAAATATTTTATTTTTTTTATATCTATACTGTAAAAGAATATATTCAAATAATCTCATTATCACCAAATAACTCCTTCATTTTTTGTCCATTTTTAATCCAACTATCACAATTTGGTGCATCATTTGATGGTTTCATTTTAAGATATTTTACAGTTGAGTTGGTATTCATCTTAAATTGTGTTTTTTCTCTAACTCTTAAAGACCATTCAACATCTTCACCTTCACCCCAAAAGAGTTTTTCATTTAATAAATTATTAAGAAAAAATTCTGTTTTAACACAAAAATACGCTCCACTAATATACATATATTTTGTATATTTATCATATGGAAGCAAGCAAGCACCACTACCTTTAGAATCATTACAAATAGCAGGATGATCCCAAGCTATCCAATCTCTATGTCTTGAATTATCTTGATTTAGAACAATATTCATAGCCACATTCCAATCATTTCCAAAGACCTCATATCCTTCTCTCCATCCACTTTCTAAACCAATGTAATCATGCATTATACATAACTTATCAAATTTTGCTGTTTTCGCAGCAAGATTCTTTTTATGAGATATTGCACCAGATCTAAAAAATAATCTTTTAAATGTCTTTTCTTTTAAGAATCTTTTTAAATTCCCTTTTTTAAGGGAAAAGATTTCTTCATTAAATGGTAAAAGAACTACATTTTTAAAAAATTTGTACTCGCTTACATCGAAATTACCAACTATTAAAATTTCATAATTTTCTATTCCAAAAAATTCATTTTGTATTTTTTCGATAGACTGTTTTAAAATATTTTCATTTCCAAGAGCAGTTACTATACAAAAGCTCCAACCTTTACTTTGCCTCATTTAATACTCCTAGCTCTTTTATTTTTTTGCTAAATTCTTCATATGTCTTATCATAATAGTGATATGGCAATTTTCTATACTCTTCATTTCCAGACTGAGCAAAGTCAACATAACTATCGTCAATAGAAATTGAATGAAGATTTTTAACCTCAGATGAAAGCTCTTTTATAGTTCTTTCAATTGTTTCAGCTCTTAATTTAAATGCCTCTCTTGAGTCAAGCTTTGTAGGAAAATGCATAAATATTATAGGTATTTCACCCCATGTATTTATACAATTTTGAAAAACTTTTTTATAACTTTCTTTTAAATTTTCAAGTTCTATAAGTCCATTAGATATCACTATATTTTTTAATTCTTGAGAGTTACTATTCAAATCAGAAAAATTACAATAAAAAGAAAAGTTTTTTGTACAATGTGTAAATTTTTGATCAGTTAATTCACTAAAACTATCAAAAAATATAGCTTTTGGTTTAATTCTTCCATCGAAAAAAATTTGATTTTGCATATAAACTGAATCTGCTAGGATATAGTATCTATGAAATATTTTATAGATACTAAAAAAAGATATTTTTTTATTTAAGTGTGTTGCAAGTAAATCTATCCTATTTTTTGGGTAATTTATATTGATAATATTCTTACCGTATAATCTACTAATAACATCATTGCCTAGACATGCAGTACGAGACACTATTCTATCCCCCCCCCATAAGCTTTTTATTTATTCTTCTTAATGTAGCTCTATAAAACTCTACCAAAAACCTAAGTAAATTTATCTTTGTATAACTTCCACTTAAAAATATAAATAAAACTATAAAAACAGTACCTTTGAGTAAAAATTGAGCCATCAAAGACTCTATAGCTACATTTATAAGATATTCAGATATTATCATTAAAACTAGAAGCAGTACAAACCGCTTACTACCATCTATTATCCACTTGTAGATATTAATACTTAATATACTATTTACTAAATGTAAAGAATATATCAATCCTAGCATCATAGAAAGTAAATATCCAATAAAAAATCCATTAATTCCAATAAATTTATAGAGTGCATATGATAAAGATACAAATACTATTACTTCAATAAATGCAATCAATGGCATCTTTTTAAATTCACCAGAACTATGTATTATTATCCCTGTAAAGCTTATCAGAGTCATGATAATGAAGTTTAAGAGGATAAATATAAATATCTCAAATCCTATAAATTTATCAGCCCCAACCCAAAGAGATACAAAAGTTTCATTTAAAGCATATAGAGCATATAGACAAAATAGAGTTGTAAAAACCCCTAGCTTAAATATCTTTTCAAAATAAGGGATTAACTTCTGCCGTTCTCCATTTTCAAAATGTGCTGAAATAGATGGAAAGAGATTCATTATGATTTTTGATATAAACCCAGGAATAAGACCTGGAACTTTATTTGTGATATTGTATTGAGCTACCAATATTTGACCACCATAATTACTAAGCAAAACTGTAAAAAGTGATGTTTTAGAAACCTGAGCTATCTTTAAAAGTTGAAATTGTTTAATATATTGCCAACCTTCAGCTATATATTTTTTTTGAAATTCTTTAGGGATAAAAAGATTTATTTTATAATCAAGATATACTTTTGAAGCTATGAATATATTTACAATAATCGTGGATGATAAAATAGAAATACCAAAAGATAAAAGACCATAATCTAAATATAAAAATAAAATATTCAATACACTAGATAGTAAAAGTATCATAAAGACAGCAATATTCATATATTTTAGTTCATGTCGGCTTTTCAAGATAGCATGATTTAGCCCAAAAAGAATTCCAACAACTACCGATAGCCAAAACAATAAGAAAAGTTCTTGAGAAATATTTGAATAAGTAGTATTTAAATCCAATATACTATCCACATAAAAAGATACTGTAATTCCTAATAGCAACAAAGCTAATGCCAGTAAATACTGAAAGACTTGTGCAGAATTTAGAAATGGCATCAACTCATCAGAATTGAAAAAATCATCACTCGACATTTTTTTTGTACTATACATCGGCATACCAATATCTGCTAAAGATATCACGGCAATGATTCCTTGAATAGCTATGTAAATTCCAAACTCTTCAAGTGAAATAAAATGTAAATATACAGGTATAACTGCAAAACTAAGAAATATAGTTAACACAAATATAACGCTATCTGATGCTATGCCTTGGGAGATACTTTTTTTATGAGTTTGCATTAACTAAACTTTCTCTAAATTTTTGGATGTAAATATAATATGTTTCATTTGAGTAATGATAAGGGAGGTTATTGTATTCTTCATTATCACTATTGGCTTTATTTACAAATTTATCATCAACTTCTATTGAATGTATAAACTTATACTTTTTAGACAACTCATTTATTATTTTTTGTATCATCCCCCCCCTATATTTAAATTTTTCTCGTGTATCTAATGCTGTTGAAAAATGGACAAAATATAATGGTGTATTAAAATATATTTGTTCAATTTTTCCAAAAAACTCATCATATGTTTGAAATAATTTATTTTCTTCTAAAAGTCCTAAGCATTGAAAGTCTATTGGCAATAGACTATGGTCAACATCACTATAATTTGCCAAAAATCTAGTATTTGTGGATTGATTAAAAAACAACTGATCTGTCAACTCACTAAATGAATCCATAACGATAATATCTGGCTTTGGGTATCTAAAAAAGTTGTATCTTTGATGTTCTATAGTACCGATAATAAACTTATGCTTTAAATATTTTAAAATTTCATCTGCATTAGAAAATATTGATTTATTCTTATTTAAATCCAACAAATAATCAACTCTTGATTTTTGATGATTTATATAGTTCTTGCTCCATCCCATTTGTTTGATAATTTCATTTCCTAAACAAGCAGTTCTTCCAAGAACTTTAAATGATTGGAATCTATAATATTTATGATATAAACTTTTTAATAATAATTTCAACTATATTTTTCCTAAATAAATATTCAAATCTTCAGGAGTTCCAATCCCATGCATTTGACTAAACTCAATATTATAAATACCTATTTTTGAACCATCTTTGATAGCATAATTATATGTTGGACAAGTATAAAACTCATTATTTACTCGATCGTTTTCTATTATCATATCTATTGAAGCATCTACAAAATTTCTACCTCTTGAATATAGGTAAATTCCTACTGTCGCAAACTCTGAGATAACAACTTTTTCTTTTACTTCTGTCACAAGACTGTTTTCATCAAGTTTAGCAAATGACCATTTTGGGTCTTTGTAGTGGTCTATAAAAGTTAAAATAGAACCATCGAGATTTCTATCTTTACAATCATCTATAAAATCAGCGATATTCATATCCACTATTTGATCTGAGTTTGCTATAAGAAGTTGCTCATCATTGTTAATGTATTTTCTAGCATATAAAACTGTACAAGCAGTACCTTCTGTTAGTTTATCAATTGGGATAAAAATAGCATTAAACTCTTTTTCAATTTGAGCTACAAGCTCGGCTTCTTTTTCGATATGCTCATGTCTCGCTATCAATATATATCTAGCATCTGGGTAAGCAAGATTTTCTAAAACTCTTACAATCATTGGTTTTCCATCTACATCTATAAATGGTTTTGGTTTTTCATATCCAGCTTTTGCAAATCTACTTCCTTGTCCCGCCATTGGTATAACTATATTAATCATTATTTGGTTCTCCTAAATATTTATCATTACTTGCACCTGGAAACTTTACTACTGTATTTACGGTATCTTCTAGTGCTTCAAAATCTGTAGCTTCATTTGGTTCTATGACTATGATATCCCCTTTTAAGTATTCGATACCATTCATCCTCACTTTTCCACTTACTATTACAGTTATTTCAGTAGCTATTTTATGGTAGTGTTTTTCTTCATAATCGCCTTTTTTATACTCTTTTACAGCTACTTCCACATCATTTGTTTTGACAAGTGTTGGGTCAAAATTTCCTACAAACCAACCTTTTACCATATCTTCTAATTTTGCTACTTTCATATTTAGCCTTTTGGGATATCAAGATATGCTCTTAATTCTTTCATCTTATTATTTTCCCATTCTATGATATCTGTACCAGTTAAAGTAGTGTCATCTAGTTTTAAAATGAATTCTATAATTGTAGTTTGATTATCTTGATAGATGTTTTTAGCATTAAACTTTAAAATATTACATGAGTCAAATATACCTTTAATAGCTTTTAAGACTTCAACTTTTCCTTCTATTCTTTTTACAACTGGATCTTCTAAAGCAAACTCATCAGTAAAAAGTTCAGCACATTTATCTAAATTTTTACTATCAAAAGCTTCTATATATTTTTCTGTAAGTTCTTTTAGCATGACATTAACCTTTCATATTCTTTTATTTTTTGTGGAGTATAAAATGTATGATATTTTTCATTTTCTATTTTAAAAATATCGATAGTTTTATTTTCAAGCACCATTTCATTTAAAACTGGTGAAACATAATAAAGTCCATTTACACTGGCATCTTTCTTTATCATTTTTGAAGATGAAGATATAAAATCTTTACCATTCTTAAAATAATAAAATCCTGCTATTGCACTTTTACTTATAGGTCTTTTCTCTGCTGTTTCTGTTACTCTATTGTTATTATCAAGTCTTACATATGACCATCTTGGATGGATTGATTCAAATGTAATAACTCCTGCATCACTATTATCAAAGTTTGATATCACTTCATCTAAACAAATATCAAATAGTTGATCAGCATTTGAGATAATAAGAGGAGTGTCATTATCTATGTATTCTACAGCCATCATGGCACTACATGCTGCACCTTTTGTTTCATTATCTAGTTTGATGATTTTACAAGTATGATTTGTAAGAATATTTAAAACATTATCAAGATGATATTTTTTACAATCTTCACTATTTACTATAAATATAAACTGTTTTTCTTTTTGAATAGAACTAAAATTATCTATGATGTGTTCTATCATTGTTTTACCATTGAACTCTATTAATGGTTTAGGAAATGGATATTCATTTTCAGAAAAAAATTGATTTTTACCTGCAAGTGGTATAAGTATATTTATCATTATATTTCTCCTTCAAATAGTGCTATGTGTTTTTTGATATTTTCATAGTTCACATCTTCTACTGTATTTACTATCATTACATTTGCTCCACTAGCTCTTGCTGCTTTGATACCGTTTTCATTATCTTCTAATATCATGCACTCTTTTGGATTTAGTCCCATTCTCTCAATTGCTTTAATATACATTTCAGGGTCTGGCTTACCATTTTTAACATCCTGATTTGAAACATAAAAATCAAGATATTGTTCCAGTGAAGCTTTTTGCATCATCACTTCTATAGTATTTCGTATAGAATTAGAACATACCGCCATATTGTAGCCCTCACTTTTTAAACGACTAAGTGCATATTCATGATAAAAAGTAGGTTTACACTGTGCATAAACTATCTCCATAGTATATTGTTGTTTCATATCATTTATAAATGTATGAAGCCCCTTTGGAAGTCCTCTTTCAGATGTTAGCATCTCTAGTTTTTTCTTTGTTGGTAATCCATCATAAGTTACAAGATGATCATATCTACTTATCTCCATACCAAAAAGTTGTAGTGCTTTATTTAAAGCTTCATAGTGCCAATCTTTAGCTTCTATAAGCACACCATCCATATCAAATATTACTGCTTTTATTTTACTCATCTAAAAAACTCCTTTGCGATTTCAGGGTAATCTGTACATATCATCATATTATTAACTCCTAACTCTTTTTCTATTATCTTATAGTGTTGCCACTCTTTTTTATATTCTCTTTTATGTAAGTCAGGTGAAACTATACATATTTGTTTATTATTTTTTATATGTTTTTCTATCACTTCTTTGGTTATCCAATGTCCTTGAAATTCATCAAGCCAAATACCACAAGCCTCATCATAAAATGATGGTATTCGCTCATATTCACTTTCTCTTGTAAATGCATTTATATTATATTTCAAGTATTGGAGTCCATCAGGAACAGACATATCAAATACAAAATAGTTTTTAATTTTATACTCTTCTAAAAGCTTTTTTAATTTTACTTGTAATCCATCTGCTTTGATATTAAGTGCTAGTGGCAATGTATTGTCATATTTATTATAAATCTCAAACATCTCTTTTACAATGATACATTGTTCATCTGCTATATCATGAGATATTACAAGCTCGCCTTTATAATCTCTTATATCTGTTTCCGTGCCGAAACCTAAAAAAAAACTTCTTTCAAAAGCTATTGCAAGATTTTTTTCATGAGTTTCTTTCCAATAACCTCTGTGAGATAAAATTATCATATTTTTGCCTCCAAATACCACTCATACATATTCTTGATTCCCTCTTCAAGTTTAACCTTGTGTTTCCATCCTAAAGAGTGAAGTTTTGAAGGGTCGGTGAGTTTGACCATAGTTCCATCTGGTTTATCTGTATTGAAAGTAAGTTCACCTTTGAAACCGATGATTTCTTTGATAAGTTGAGCTAATTCTTTGATAGAGATATCTTTGCCTGTTCCGATATTGATATGGGTATTTCTGATTTCTTGTGTTGATATGCTATTTGGTGTACATGTATCATTTGTTGATTGCTTCACTTCATTCGCAATAACATCCTTAAAATCTCTATTTTCTAAAAGAAACACACACGCATCTCCCATATCTTCTGAGTATAGAAATTCTCGTCTAGGATTTCCTGTTCCCCATATCTCTACTTGGTTTTCATCTACTCCAAATTTTGCTAGATATGTTTTCGCTTCTTCTATAGTTGATACATTTAAATCTTTTATCACTTCATCGTATCTTTTTTCATTAAGAAGTTTTGCTAGATGAATTTTTCGTATAAGTGCTGGTAGTACATGGGACTTTTCAAGGTCAAAGTTATCATTTGGACCATATAAATTTGTGGGCATCACAGATATGAAATTTGTACCATATTGGATATTGTAGCTTTCACACATTTTTATCCCTGCTATTTTTGCTATAGCATATGGTTCATTTGTGTATTCTAGAGGAGAAATTAGGAGACAATTCTCTGGCATAGGTTGAGGAGCTTCTTTTGGATAAATGCAAGTACTCCCTAAAAATAGTAGCTTTTTCACTTTATGCACATAGCTTTGATGGATGACATTGTTTTGGATAGCTAAGTTTTCATAGATGAAGTCTGCTCTATAAGTATTGTTTGCAACTATACCACCTACTTTTGCAGCTGCTAGTATCACATACTCTGGCTTTTCTGCTTCAAAAAACTCTTCTACAGCTTTCTGATTGGTTAAATCTAATTCTTTATGAGTTCTATATACTAGGTTTGTATAGCCTTTGGAAGTGAGGTTTTTAACTATAGCCGAGCCTACTAGTCCTCTATGACCTGCTATATATATTTTGCTTGTTTTATTCATTTTTATTTCTACTCAAAATAATTCATAATGGTATAACCACCATCTTTAAGATACTGGTCTTTGGTCATGAGCTTTAAATCACTCTGCATCATGTCATTAACCAACTCTTCTAGTTTATATTCACGTTTCCATCCCAATTTTGTTTCTGCTTTGGTTGGATCACCTAAAAGTAAATCAACTTCGGTTGGTCTAAAGTATTGAGGGTCAACAGCAACTACTTCTCTACCAATTTCTAATTGATACTTAGGATTAGAACATGACACAATATAACCCTTTTCTTCAACACCTACACCTTTAAATTCTAGCTCTATTCCAGCATAAGCAAAAGACATTTTAACAAAATCTCTAACCGTTGTGGTTTGCCCTGTTGCAATCACCCAATCTTCTGCTTCATCGGCTTGTAAAATCATCCACATCATACGTACATAATCTTTGGCATGACCCCAGTCACGTTTGGCATCTAAGTTACCAAGGTAGAGTCTATCTTGTAATCCAAGGGCTATTTTACTAGCAGCTCTGGTAATCTTTCTTGTTACAAAGGTTTCCCCTCGTACAGGTGATTCATGATTAAATAAAATACCATTACAAGCAAACATACCATAAGCTTCACGATAATTAACCGTTATCCAATAAGCATACATTTTTGCTACAGCATAAGGACTTCTTGGGTAAAAAGGAGTGGTTTCACTTTGTGGAGTCTCTTGTACTTTTCCATAAAGTTCAGAGGTACTGGCTTGATAAATTTTTGTTTTTTTACTAAGCCCTAACAGTTTTACCGCTTCCAAAATTCTAAGTGTTCCTGTACCATCTGCATTGGCAACATATTCAGGTGTCTCAAATGATACAGCTACATGACTCATGGCGGCTAAATTATAAATCTCATCAGGTTGTACTTCTTGGATAATTTTAGTTAAATTCATACTGTCGGTCATATCACCATGATGAAGAATCAAGTTTCTATTTTCTACATGAGGATCTTGGTATAAATGGTCAATTCTATCGGTGTTAAATAAAGAGCTTCTTCTTTTTATACCATGAACAATATATCCTTTTTTTAGTAGAAATTCTGCTAAATAGCTTCCATCTTGTCCTGTTATTCCTGTTATTAGGGCTACTTTTTTAGTTTCCATTTAATTTATTCCTTCTCTTTTAAAATCATCTTCTATTCTTACAATATCATCTTCACCAGTATATTCACCCACTTGAGCTTCTATAAGTATAACAGGAATTTTACCATTGTTTTCCAAACGATGAACTTCACCCATTTTTATATAGGTAGATTCGTTGGGTCTTATTATCTTGGTTTCTTCACCTACTGTTACCGTAGCTGTTCCTGATACCACTATCCAATGTTCATTACGATGATAGTGCTTTTGTAAAGATAGACGCTTTCCAGGTTTAACAACAATTCTTTTTATCTTATAGCCTGGAGTATCTTCTAAAATGGTATAAGTCCCCCATGGTCGATGTGCCGTGAGGTGAACATTGTGAAGTTCAGTTGTTTTTTTAAGTATGGATACAACTTCTTTTATCTTTTGAGAGCTTCCTTTTTTTGAGACCAAAAGGGCATCACCTGTATCGACAATAATTAAATCTTCTACATCAATAGTGGCTATGTATTTATCGGCTCCATAGATTAAATTGTTTTTACTATTAATCGTTATATGTCTACTATTAATGGTATTATTATTTTCATCTTTGGGTAGCTCTTCAAATAGAGCATCAAAACTACCTACATCAGACCAATTAATATTAGAAGGAATCACCTTGACAATATCACTTTTTTCCATAACAGCATAATCAATACTGTCTTCTGGAATGGCTAACATATCATCATGTTTGATTCTTATCATTTCATCTTTGGATGCATTATTAAATGCCACTAAAGACGCTTCATAAATTTCAGGAGAATATTTGTTAAGCTCATCTAAAAAGACTCCTGCTTTAAAACAAAACATCCCAGAGTTCCAGTAATAATTACCAGCTGAAAGATACTGCATTGCTACTTCTAAATTGGGCTTTTCATGAAATGCCTTGACCTCTAATCCGTCAGCTTCTATATATCCAAAACCTATTTCAGGGAATGCAGGAGTTATTCCAAATGTAACAAGATTGTTTTGAGTTGCTAATTCATGAGCTTTTTCTAATACTTTTTTATATTCTACTTCATCTTTTATAAGATGGTCAGAAGGAGTCACTAAGACAATTTCATCTTTAGGCAAAGCCATACAGGCTAAAGCAATAGCTGGAGCAGTATTTCTTCCAATAGGTTCTAATAAGTATTGGTTATGCTCTTGCTGTAACGCTTCCAATTGATCTAGTGCTAAAAAGTATTGTTCAGTATTAGAGACAATAAATTGACTGTTACATACTTTAGAATTTCTTTCTACCGTTAGTTGAAAGAGTGACTTCTCATTAAATAATTTAACAAATTGTTTGGGCATAAGTGTTCGACTGATTGGCCATAGTCTTGTTCCATTCCCTCCACATAATATTATATTTGTCATTAGTTTAAAACCCCACAAAAATCAAGCTCAGTTTCTACATCTAACCCTTTAAACTCTCTATGCCCCACCAAAAAAGTAACCACATCAGCTTCTTTTAAAGCCTCTTTATAATCTAGAATCTTAAACTCACTAAACTGCTCAATATTAGGCTCAACAGCCAAAATATCCAATCCGTCAGCAATAAGCCGTCGTGTAATATAAAGAGCTGGTGACTCTCTTAAATCATCAATATCAGGCTTAAAAGCCAAACCCATACACGCCACTTTAGCTTTTCGACCATGTTCAGCTTCAAATTTTAAGGCTTCATTTTTTATCTTCTCTATAGCCCATTCTGTCTTATAAGTATTGACTTCTCTAGCCGTTCGTATCATCTTGGCATCTTCTCCACCAGCATGAACAATAAACCATGGGTCAACAGCAATACAATGCCCCCCAACCCCTGCACCAGGATTTAAGATATTAACTCGTGGGTGTCTGTTTGCCAAACGAATAAGCTCCCACACATCAATGTTGAATTTATCACACAAAATAGAGAGTTCATTGGCAAAAGCTATGTTGGTATCTCTAAAAGAGTTTTCGGTTAGTTTTGCCATTTCTGCTGTTTTAGCATCGGTAGAGAGCACTTCTCCTTCTACAAATGTTTTATAAAACTCTACTGTTTTTTCAGTCGCTTCGGGTGTTGTTCCTCCCACTATTCTATCATTTTCTACCAATTCCCTCATAATTTGACCAGGTAACACCCTTTCTGGACAATGAGCAATATACAGTTTAGAAGTATCAACACCTTCTTCTTTTAAAACCTCTTCAACTTTATCAGTTGTTCCTACAGGTGAGGTAGATTCAAGTATAACAATATTTCCCTCTTTAACATAAGGAGCTATAGATTTGGTAGCACTTATCACATAATCAATATTAGGAACAAAACCCTCATGAAAAGGAGTAGGAACTGCAATAATAAATACATCTGCTTCAACAGGTTTGGTACCTGCTTTTAATTTTTTACTGTTAACCGCAGCTTTTACAAAAGTATCCAATTCAGGTTCAACAATATGAATTTCACCTCTATTGATAATATCAACCGTACTTTGTACCACATCAACACCATAAACATCATACCCTTTATTGGCAAGTAAAGAAGCTGTTGGTAGACCAATATACCCCAAACCTATCACACATATTTTTTTCATTATTTGACACCTTTTATAAAATTAACTATTCTCTCACACGCTTTTCCATCCCCATAAGGATTATGGGCTTTACTCATTTTGTTATATTCTGCATTATCATCTAAAAGCTTTTGTGCTTCATCTATGATAATTTGAGGATTCGTTCCTACCAATTTAACCGTACCTGCTTCCAATGCTTCAGGTCGCTCTGTGGTATCTCTCATAACAAGTACAGGTTTACCCAAGCTTGGAGCTTCTTCTTGAACTCCACCCGAATCAGTAATAATAAAATAAGACTGTTTCATTAAATATATAAATGATTCATATTGTAACGGCTCTATGAGATAGATATTGGATACATCTTTAAGTATCTCTTTGACAGGTTGTTGAACATTGGGGTTTAAATGTACAGGATAAACAATATCTATCGTTGGATTATTTAATGCCAAAGTTTTTAACGCTTCACAAATATTAATAAAACCTTGACCAAAATTCTCTCTTCGGTGTCCTGTAACCAAAATTAATTTTTTATCTTTATTCATTTGATACTGACTGTTGATGGTACTAATAATTTTATTTTTTAATGTTTCGTTCTCTTCTATTTTAGCCAATGCTAAGAATAGTGCATCAATAACTGTATTTCCTGTTACGATTATATCTATATCTTGTTTATTTTCACGTAAAAGATTTTCTTTAGAAGTTACAGTTGGAGCAAAATGATAGTTGGAGAGTACTCCTGTAATCTGTCGATTGGCTTCTTCGGGCCATGGGCTATAAATATTGTGGGTTCTAAGACCTGCTTCTACATGACCCACTTTAATTTTTTGATAAAAAGCTGCTAACGAAGTAGCCGAAGTCGTCGTAGTGTCACCATGAACCAAAACTACATCTGGTTGAAAATCACTCAATACATTTTTCATTCCCAAGAGTACATTTGCTGTAATATCGTAAAGGTCTTGACCTGCTTTCATGATGTTTAAATCATAATCAGGAGTAATATCAAAAATATCAAGAACTTGGTCAAGCATCTCTCTATGTTGAGCTGTTACACATACTTTTGATATAATATCATTTTCTTTTTCAAAAGCTTTGACAAGTGGTGCCATCTTTATGGCTTCTGGTCGTGTTCCGAATACTAGTAGTACTTTTTTCATTTTATTTATTCTCCAACTGTTTAAGACTATTAATGTTACTTATTGATTTCAATTGACTTATTGCCATTGTATTCAGTATTTTAAGTCGCTCTTTTTGAGATATATTATTTTTAATAAGTTCAGCATTCATACTTTCCATATTTGCCAATACTACAAGTTGCTCTACATTTGAGTAATCTCGCATATTCCCCTTTAAGTTAGTATTTTTTTCTCTCCACTCTTTTGCTGTCATGCCAAAAAGTGCAACATTTAAAACATCTGCTTCATTTGCATAAATAAATGTTATTTGTTTACTCGTTAGTTTATGGGGAATGAGATTTTCTTTTATAGCATCTGTATGGATTTTATAATTGATTTTAGTAAGATTCCTTTTAATATCCCAACCCAACTGTTGAAATTCTATTTCTTTTAATCTTTGGAACTCTTTTATAAGATAAAGTTTAAATATAGGATTGATTGCAGATGCAAATTCAAAGGCTATATCTTTATGTGCATACGTGCCACCATATCTTCCTGCTTTAACCACAATACCAATGGAGGCTGTTTTTTCTATCCATTTTCCAGGGCTTAAAACAAATGAGGGTAATCCTGATGACATTTTAAAGTGGTCGAATTCGACCACTTTAAAATTTGGATTATACAACTGTTCCCAAGTTCCAATAAACTCTAAAGTTCCACGATTTCTAATCCAATTTTTTATGATATCTGCAGCTCTTTGCTCACCATCTTTACTATTGGCAATATCGGTAAGAGAGATATAATCTTCATCATTATATTTAACAGCTGTTACATCTTGGTTTAATACTTTTATTTTAGCCATTATTTTCTCTCTCCCATAATCGTTAAACATGCATCCAAACTATCTTTCCAGTATGGAATAGTAATACCAAACGCTTCTTTTATCTTACCCTTATTCAACAACGAATAGTGAGGTCGCTTAGCAGGAGTAGGATAAGCTTTAGTTTCAATAGGATTAATAGTACAATCCAATTTAGCCATACGCATAATCTCTTTTGCAAAGTCATACCAGCTTAACACACCTTCATTACTATAATTATAAATCTCTACTTTGTCATTTTCTATTTTAGGTAAAATATCTAAAATTGTTTTGGCTAAATCTCGTGCATAAGTAGGTGTTCCTACTTGGTCAAAGATAACCCCTAATTGTTCTTTCTCTTTACCAAGTCGAATCATGGTTTTTACAAAATGGGCTCCAAAGCTAGAGTAAACCCATGAAGTTCTAATAATAATGAAGTTTTTATATAATCTCCCATCATTATTGTTTTCTAAAAGGTTTGAACTCATGAATCTTATTTTGCCTATAATTATAGTTTTATTTAACAAAATACCCTCCTATTTTAGGTGCGCCTTTAAACTCTATTTTTTCTTCAACTTTTAACTCTTTAAGCCATCGTTGAATGGTTCTTAGGGGTATTCCTAACTTTTCACTTATTATGTTTGCTTTTTGGTTTGGATGTTTTTTGATAAAATCATAGAGAGAATCTATCCCTTCATTTACTACGCCATTTACTACGCCATTTATTACGCCATTTATTACGCCATCTTGTTTTTCTTTAAACAGAACAACCCTAAACCCATGAACAAACTCTTCAAATATAGGTTCAATTACCCCATGAAGTTTACATTCATTTTTAATTCGACCAATACCTGAGCCATATCGTTCTATAATTCCAGCCTCTTTAAAAGCTCTAGCAATTGCTCTGTTTCTTGTTCTTGAAGAGTAATCTCCACTTTGGAGCTTCTCTATGGTTAGGTCATCATAGAGTTTGCCAGGATTAAAGAACTCTATTCTGTCGTCAAATATTTTTATAATTGAGTTTCCACTGTCTCTGTAGTCACGATGAACAATCATATTAATCACAATCTCTCTTATCGCTTCTAAAGGATAGTCATACTTGACGGTTCTTTGTGGTTCACCTGTAATAATAAACTCTGTCATAAGATGCTTTTTAATAAACGCTATAGCCAGATCAATTTGAGTAAAAAGATTGGTATTAATATCAATATTATCAATAATGGTGATAGCATCTTTAAATCTTCCAATTTGAAAAGCAGTTAATGCAGAGTTATTAGAAGTAAAGAGCAAATAAGCTCCAAAAGTTAACTTGTCTTCTTTTATAAGTTCATATTTTTTAAGAACAGTAAAAGGGTCATCATTAAAAGTTTTACCAAGATTATTTTCTACTTTTTTTATAAAATAGTCAATATTCTCTTGGGATATATCAGAGAAATCATGTCGTTCATCAATATAGTAATCCCAACTGGCATTAATGGTCTGTAGATGCATATTGGCTATTTCATCAAGGCTCATTAAATGATTGGAATTTTTCATACGTTTATAGTATCTATTTTTATAGGCTATGGGTTTCATAGGGTACTCTTTAACCTCTATGATGGCTATATTTTTATGGTTAATTTCAAACGCTTCAATATCAACTAAAATACTTGGTTGTGTACCCAGTTTAATTTGATTAATCCAACTTTGAAGCATCTCTTTTTTTATATCTACGCCCAATACTTCACCACTATCATCGACACCTACAAAAATTTTACCACCTTTGGCATTGGCAAAAGCAACCACAGAGCTAATAACTTCTTTTTGAAAAGAAGTTTTGAACTCAACAGTTTGACTTTCTCCCATTTTGATAAGCTTGATGATAGACTCCATGTATGAGTTCCTACTAATTTTTTATTAAAAGTATTGTAGCAAAAAAAGTTCAATATTAACGGAACTTTTTACAATTTTTAGTATTTTTTAATATATTTAAGATTATTTTAATTTAAAATATTTTTTTTT
>JAHJJU010000012.1 GCA_018822805.1 bacterium | reverse complement strand
TAACCAACCTAGAACATAAAGTTTTCGGGCTGCTCCTCCCTCTCGGTCGTCACGGACGCCCACACACAACAGCAACTATCCGGGATTTTCTGACAAAAATCCCCCAATTCGCTTCGCGAACTGCGGATAGTTGCGATGTTAAATACAATAAAATTTCCATTTCTATGACGACAAAAACGGGGGGAGTTCGTGCTTCGCACATTTAGCCTTTTACTTTGTAAAAGAATTTAATATTTCAATAGGGGGAGTTCTAAACTAAAACTGGGGGGGGAGTTCCCAACTATAACTAACTGTTTAGAGGGTGAGAAAACTTTACTAAAACTAGTCCAATCTAAAATCCCAACATTTTTTTAACTCAGAATCTAATTCCTTAATTTTTAAACTACCAAAATTAGGAGCTTTAATACCTTCTCTTTTATAATGATTTTTAATTTTATTCATTACTTGTATTCTTTCTTTCCAGCCATAACCATTTTCCAAAACTTCTAATCCGGGGGGTCTACCCAAATTAAAAAACTTAAAAGTACTATGAATGGCACTCCATTTTTCCATTCGTTTGTCATATTCAAGCCCTTTATCTTTGGCATACCTAATCCAAATATTATGCTTCCTAACACTCTTCCTAAAATTTCTTACTTTCTTATCACTCCAACCAGCTTCTGAATGAATATGATAATCTTTTTCAGTTTGTCCTGTTCTAAATGCATGAGGAGAATAGTTATCAGAGGTTGACTCTAATGGTCTATATCTACAATCAATTATTTGAACACCTAATTTTTTACAATAATTTAACTTTTTGATCATATCTTTATAAGAAATATTAAAATTGTAAATCATAAAAATTGAAATGTTTTTCGGGGGATAACCTGCTTTAACAAGATAATCTACTTGCTTTTTAATAGATAATGCATCTTTGATTGAATTATCCCAAGCAATTCTAATGTTTTGAAACCCTGCCTTTTTTAATAATGTAGCAAATTCAGGATCTTTTTCTAAAAGTCTTCCATCAAAACCACTCTGACATTCAAAATTAACTGGTTTATTATTAATTTTTAATTTTGCGATGGCTTTTAAAATATCTTTAACATTAGGATTAGCTAAAAAATTATTATCATAAAAAATAACATTACTCTTACCGACTTTTTTTATTTCGCCAATAACTTGTTCTGCGGTTTTATGTCTTAATTTGGGCTCAATTCTCCAAGTTCCACAAAAAGCGCATCTTCTAATACATCCTCTCATTGCATGAGTTGCATGGTAATCAACATCTTCTTCTAAGAGAGAATAATCTGGCAAAAATTTTTCAGCTTCTTCGTGAACACCAGCATAAGATTTAACTTGATATCTTTTTGCTAATTTTACGAATTTTTCCGTTTGGTGATGTAAAGTTACATAAACCCCGCCAGTTTCAATTTCTGCTTTTTGAAATAATTCACGGTAGTATTTTATAGAATCCCAAACATATTTAGACCAATAAGTAAACAAAGAAGTTACAATTACTTTATCTGGATTATAATAACTTAGCTCCTTTTTAGATTTTCTCCCCCTTACAAGTTTGACTTTATCTCCTTTAGATTTGTAATAAGCTCCTAACTTTAACAAACCAATCGGAACAAAATTTTTATGAACAGAATTAGCTTTGTGTTTACTTTTATTTGGATAAGGAAACTCTGGTTCAACCAATAGGATTTTTTTATTGACTTTCATTTTTAACATCTATTATCAATTCAAATTTTTTGAACTTTACATAATCTCTAAAACATTTATATTTAATTTTTTCTTTATTGTATTGTCTTTGATCCGGCCAAAATAGACTCACAGTGAACGAATTTTCATCCTTTTGAAAACTTTCAATTTTTATTGCCCTAATTTCGTCCCTTTTATGGTCATCCCAGGTATCAATATAAATGAGCAGTGCAGCGAAAGGATACCTCTCAAAAGTTAATGGAAAAATCCCCAATCTCTTTAAGTCTTCCCATAAATGCCAATCATGGTAACAAATAGATAGAGTTGCAACATACAAATGATGAAATAAAAATCCTTCAACACTGTCAGTGTCTCCTTTTATTGACACAATTTCTTTTAGAACTTCAGCAGTAAGATCAAAACAACCGATTACGCTATGACTCTTTAATTTATTGTAATTCATAACTAGATACTCTTCAACTTCTTTATTTTTTTCATATGGGGGGATTGTGTTATAATCTCCAAGCCCTGAAAAAGCAGTTTTGATTGTCTTTTGCGAACTTAACTTAGATAACAAACAGACAATGTGGGCCCTTGCCTTTTTATATTCTTCTTTCTCAGACCACTTGCGACTCATTAAATTACTTATTACTTGTTCAAATTCCTCAGTTGTTTCAATATCAAGAAAAGCCTCATACTTATTTTTCACATAACCAATATCATGGAACAATGCAGTAAGTAACCAAATATATTCTATACTAAATTTTGAAATCTTGGGCGTAAAACTTTTATATTGTTCAATAAAAAGTTTGTAAAAATTATCAATGATAATGCATCCAATTAAAAAAACCCTAAAAGAATGAAATGTGTGTTCTGAGAAATCCACTTTATTATTTTTTAACAGCTTTTCAAAATGGGATAAATTTATAAAAGATTTTTTATTTGCAACAAATGATTTTTCACTATTTATTAATTCTTGAATGGTCTTAAGAATAAGATCTAATTCATCCGTAATGTTGTCCTGTTTTGGATAAAGAGTAGCAAAGTTAATTAATATCTTATTGTATGATAAATTCTTTAACTTTACTATCTCATCCAATATTAATTTTGGAAACCATGAATCCTCGTAATCAATTTTCGTGCTTTCAGTCTCTTCCTCTTTTTCAAAATTTAGAGGTACAACAGTCGTTATATCTATCCAACATAACCATTTTAATCCATATTTTTTCTCTTCACATAGTTTTTGGATATCTTCATACTTTGTTTCATCATTTACAAAAATACAAAAAGAAATGTTTTTGTGCTTTTTAAGTATTTTAGGAATTTCC
Source organism: bacterium (assembly GCA_018822805.1). Classification (GTDB taxonomy): domain Bacteria; phylum Campylobacterota; class Campylobacteria; order Campylobacterales; family Sulfurovaceae; genus UBA1140. Next base: position 22,850 of record JAHJJU010000012.1, on the reverse strand, counting down.
TTTTTATATATAGTATGAGGATATGCATCATTGTACACAAAATCGATAAGAATCGTGTGGTCTTTATAGGAAAACGCATGATGGGGTTTCCATTTATACTTTTGCAAGAAATCTGGAATATCTATCTCTTCCCACCCGAGTTCATTTTTTACTATTTTAGGGAATGCCTGTTTTGCATCTAGTACTTTGGATCCAAAAGTATATGAATATGAGTTCATGGTCATTTTATCGTAATTTTTTCAATATGTCTTCCAAAAACTTAAAGAAAGACTTTAATTTACTTTTTAGTTCGTTCTTTAATGGCGAGTAAGATTTTAATTCACTAATATCCATACACACTATTAGATTTTTTACCTGCTCTATCTTTTCATCAATATCAGAAAGAGTATTCTTTAGATCTCCTATATTACTAGGAAATTTGGCCTCAAAGTTTTTTGTTAACTTCGAAGAACCCATTTCTTCATCTTTTATGAATTTTTTCAAGTTATCATGGAGAAATTCTTTTTGATCCTCACTCTTTGCTCTTAGATACAAAGGATACACATTTTCCATTAAATCTCTAGTTGAATATATCGCACCATTTCTGATTTTATTTATCAATTTTTCACGGATATACTCCTTTCCTAATTCTTGGAGCAAATCTTTAAATTGCTTTTCTAAAGGTTCAATCAAACTAGCTTCGATTTGAACTAGGTGGCTGATTTTTAGAAGACTATTTCCTCCCTCAATTTCATTGAGAATTGTATTTGAGTAATTTAAAATCCTCAATAGATCCTTTAACAACGAATCTGTATAACCCGTCTTGTCTTGAATTATCTCAAATAAGTCTGATTTTGTTATTTCTGGTTTTTCTTTTGTAATTGAATTCACAATCATCCTCAAAGACCTAGCCTGAGCCACTTTTGGCCATTGTTTTCTGAGCATATGAATTTGAAATGCTGTAATTAGGTGGTCAGAACTTGTTTCCCTTACTATATGCACTGGCACTTCTTTAAGATTGGTAGCCCATGCTGCTCTTAGCCTCCTTTCCCCATCTATGAGTATATATTTACCTTCATCCTTTGCATCTTTCCTTACTATCAATGGAACCAAAACTCCAAACTCATACACACTGTCCTTTAATCTAATGAATTCAGGATCACTTTCTATTACTTCAGGAGCATCTCCACGAGGATTTGTTTTATCTGGTTTTATTAAATCTGGATTAATGAGCTTCAAAATATATTTCTTTGGCATAATATCACCTCAAGTTTTTTAAAAAAAAGCATGATATTAATTTTGCTAAAATTAAATTTTCCACTCCTCAACAAACTAATCGGAACAAAATTTTTATTAAGTAATACCCTCTTTTTCATAAGATCACCTATTTTAAATTATTATTTTGATGGAAGACAATCCCTAAGATATGTCTCAAATTTCTTTAAAAAAGACCCAGTGTCTTTCTCAAAAACCATATCTTTAAGTTCTCGTAATCCTGCATTAGCATATTCCTCTACTATATTAAACACTTCCTTTTGATTATCTATAATATCAGGAATTCCTGTTTCTTTTATAGCAATAGCATTCATTATGGTTTTATCCTTCTTGTCGAGAAACTCTGTTCTCACATAACTTTTTTTCCCACCTTTTATGCTAATTCGACGTCCATTCTTAAATCCCAATACTGCAGCTAAAAGAAAAACTTCTTTGGTTGTTCTTCCTTTAAGAGCACTGCTAGCTAAAATTTCTTGATAGCTTGGGAAATCAGTTTTTTTAATATTTAGGGTAATTGGTTCATTGGTTGTCATATTTAATCACCTTTGCAATAGTAGGACTTTCTAAAATTATTCTAAATTCTTTTTGAACTCTACATTTTAATAAACTCCTAACTTCTGGAGTATACTCTTCCTCAGTCACCAACATAGTAACTTGAGTTCCTTCCAAATAGTTAGGGAGTTTTTTTGCAATATTATTTTTTGGCTCTTTTGAAATTATTCCTAAAGGAGTATCTATCATAATCGGAGTATTAAAACCAGACACTTGTTTAAGAGCAGCCATAAAAGAAAGAGCAAGAACTTGTCTTTGACCATCAGATAATGTTCCTATTCCCTCTCTTCCAGAATGATGAATAACAGAAATGTTATATTCACTATCAATAAGAACATCTTGAAATGACTCCTTATTCCATATCAAATTAAAAAACTGTTCTTTCGTCTTTTCTTGAATTCTCTCTCTAACTTCTTGCATGATTTCATCTTTTATTTGTTTTGCATAATCTATAGATTTATCTAAAAATGCCAATATTTTGCTTATTACATTATATTTATCCTGTTTATTTACTGCATCAGTCAAGTTTTTAGTAATGCGATCTATATTTTTGCCTTCTATATCAATTTGTGTTTCCATCTTCCCTATTTCATAAATTAAATCATCCTTGGTTTTTTTGGCATTTTCAAGTTGTTGTTTTAATCTTTTTACTTTTTCGATAGGCGAAGACCCAATTTTTTTTAAGAGAACCTCTTGCTCTTTAATTAAAGTGTCTCTATTATTTTCAAAATCTCTTATTTTCCTACTTAATTCTACTTGCTCTTCATCAAAAGAGCCAATTTGATCTATCATTTGTCTTAAATTATCTTGCATTCCAATTATTTCAGAGCATATATCAGAATCAGTAGAGATTCTCTCAAGTAAATCTTCAATTCTCTTTCTACACTTCGGATCAGAGAGGTCTCTACCACAAATACATATATTTTTTTTCAATAAAGGCTCTATAAAATCTTTTTTTGCATCTGGAGGGTATTTTCCTTCATTAATACCTTTATCTACAATTTTCTTTGCATTAATTAAAGCATCACGAGCAATTATGGGATTTGAAATTTTCAACAATCTTTTTAATTTTTCATCTTTTAAAAATTTCACATCATCATCAATTTTTTCTATTTGTTCTCCAATTTTTAACCTCTTGTTCTCAAAATCAGCTGAATCAGGATATTGTCTTAATTCTTCACTTTTCTCTCGTTCTAATTTCGTGGCTTCTTCTTTATCCCACTTCTTTTTTCTTAAATTTTCTTTATAAGCATCTAAAGATTTTTGTCTTACTTCTATCTCTTCTTTTAATTCTTCAATTTCTGGACCCAAATCATCACTATCCCTAATAAGATCTCTTTTCTTTTTGATTAAACGGTCTATTAATTTTTCCATAACTGTTATTTGAGAAACGTCAAATACTGCTTTCTTAATTCTCTCTCCAGAAGCTTCTTTGAAGTATTGATTCAGCTGTCCACCATCAAAGAAAAAATATTCTTTTATATTTTCGGGCATAATCTGTTCTAAAAAAAATCTAGGTTCATGTAATTTATTTGATTGTCCGCCTTCTTCTCTAAAATATTGGAATGTTGAACCATCTCTTTCTCTTGAAGAGGGATCTGGAATCATCTCTTCCTTATCATCTTCACCTTTTCTATATTTAAGAGTTCTAATTATATTGTGTTTCTTGCCTTCTTCATCTATCATTTGAATTTCTACTTCGACATCTAGAATTTGCTTTTTCTTAAGATTATCAAAAACATCCGTATTACATAGAGGAAGCCCTTTTAATCCTTTTGTCAAATGAATCTCTTCATCATAAAGGCACCAAGTCACTGCATTAAGCAAACTAGATTTCCCAGTTCCATTTGCTCCTTGAATAATTGTAAAATTTTTCTTTTTTTCATCGCTACTAAAACTAATCTTTTCGTCTACGTAGGGTCTAAAATTTTTTAATTTAATGAAATCAATCCTCATTTTGTTCTACCCTCAATTTTACTGCTCCTTGTTTAATATCAAATTCTAATTCTTTTGTGTAGGGATATTTTATTCCAGCAGAAGAGCTTTGTAATTCTAATTGCAAAGCCTTTTTTAGAAATTTCTTAATTTCTTTTGGAGAATCACTTTCTTCAATTTTTTTCTCGATTAGTGGATTAAATTTTACCATTTATATTACCTCTTCAAATATTTCTTTTTCAAAATTTATTACTTTCTTTAAACACTCAACCTTGTTATCTGCAGAGTCAGCAAACTCTTTGTATCTCTTCATCTCTTTATCAAATATTTTTATTTCTATATCCTGCAATTCTTTCAAATCAATCTTTTTTATGGAAGGTACAACTATGAAATCATATATTATTGCTTTGTCTTTGTTAGGAAATGGTCTAAGAATCCTACCTCTTCTTTGTATATATTCTTTAGGGTTACCAGTACTTGCTAAAATAATAGCGGTTTTTGCTGACCTAATATCAACTCCTTCATCTAAACATTTCATAGCAACGAGAATATTATAATTCCCTTTTTCAAATTCTTTTAAAAGAAAATTCCTCTCTGACAAACCCCCATATTTATCTTCAGATTTTATACCTTCCTTGCTTGTGAATTTATGTTGTTTAACATCAAATTCAGAGATGATTGATTGAACATGATTCATCTGTTCTGGAGAAACATAAACCAAACAATCTTTAATTGGAATGAGTTTTGTCAATAAATCTTTGAAGATTTCATATTTCCCTCTTGAATTAATTATTATTTTTTGTCTTTTAATACATAATAAATTAAACAGCTCTTCTTTTTCTTTATTGTCTTTTGTTACAAAAAAAGATCTTGCTATTTTTTTAGTTTGTTCTTCATACTCTTGCAATTCAGACTCACTTAATTTAACAAATAATGGTTTATAATCATACTTAACTAAGAAAGTTCTTCTTGTTGCGGGATTAACAGTGTTTATTGCTTCTTTTAATGAAAATTCATAAACAGTTCCTTTGAAAAAATCCATAATAATCCTAGTTCCTTCATCATCAAACCATCTACTTGGAGTAGCACTTAAGCCTAACCTGTACTTGTACAAATTTTCTATTAATCCCTTTCTTCTTTCTGGAGAACCAATCCCATGAACTTCATCACAAATTAGGAATACAGGATATTGGATGTTTTTCATTCTATTTATAAAATCAGGCATAGCAAAAGTTGTATGTGTAGTAAGAATCATTAATTTATTTAGTACTTTATTTTTTATATCATAAATTCTGTCCATCAACTCACTTTTCCACTTACTGTTGCTACTATCTGCAACAACCATTTCAAAGTCCAAATCAAAATCTTGAACATTCTCTAACCACTGTTGAACTAAATGGGTATATGGGCAAGATATTACAACAACAAGATCTCTAATTTCTTTATTTAATTCTTTTACACATCCAAGAGCAGTATAAGTTTTACCAGTTCCTGTAGCCATTTCGAATATGCCTTGGGAATTATTATCAGTAAATTTTTTCATAGCATCTAATTGATAATCTCTTAACACTATTTCTTTAATTTTTTTAGTAGTTGTTAAATCTTCTATTTCTTTCCTTCTAACTAACTCTTGAGCGATCTCTTTTGTGACTCTTGTAAACTCTTCATGATTTTTAGGAGCTTTTTTTATTAGTCCCAAATTAAATGCTTCAGAAACAGAATAAACACGAACTTTTTTACCTTTATCTTCCCATAATGTATTAAATCTGTTTATATCTGGTCTTAAATGTGCTAAATCTCCTTCTTTCCAACTACAAAAAACATGGAATTGCTCATCATTATTTAACCAACCCCCAATAGTCTCATTCTCTGAACCTGAAAAACAAACTATATTACATTCATTATCTTCCAAAATGCCTATTTTTTGATGTTCTATCCCTTTATTTACTACAGCAATTTTAATTTCTAATAGACCTTCTTTAATCATCCACCCCAATAATTTAATATGATCCTTCTGAAGTTCATCTTCTAATTCATCAAATTCTATAAGAATTTTTTGCTCTTTGTCTTTAATGGCTTTTTTAATGACTTCTTGATCCTTTTCAGAAATAACTACATTTGCAATAAGTCTAACCTTGCCCCCATTTTTAATTAATTCAGCGATTCCTTTTGCTGCAATAGCTAAAGCATTTGAGCAGAAATAACCTGCTACCCTATCGTATTTTATGGACTTCGACAAAACAGGAATGTAGAATTCAGTAAGTAAAGTTACTTCATCTGAATAATATACAGGTTTTAAATTTAGTTCTTTTAAATTCATTTTTTATTTATGTGTATCTAAATGTTCTTCCATCAGCCTTTCAAATTGTCTGGAAACAACCCAACCTTTATTTTTACATAATTGGACGTAACTGTCATAAATATCTTTATTTAAACTTACAGTAACATTTTTTTTGTCATTTGCCATTTTAATCAACCACCCTTAACTACAAATGAATTTATGTGAATTTATTTATAAAGATTACTATTATTTTTACAGTTTTCTCACTCTTTCTCCTTACTCTCTAACCAACGGAACTCCCCCTAGACGTATTAACTAAATAAGCCTTCGGCTTTGATGAAACGAACTCCCCCTAACTACTTGTTCTTGATGTATCGCATTCGCTCTTTAGATAGAACTGAACTCCCCCAGTCCTTCGGACATATAGTCTCCCTGCGGTCGAATTGATAGGAAATGGAAATTTTACTTCTTCGCTCCACTTCGTTCCGCTCGACCACGTTGCACTCTCCCGCCATTTTTATATTCCGTTCCGCTTCGCTTCACTCCATTTAAAAATTCTGGTCGGGGTATTTAACACGAATTAACCGAGAAATCCCTTGCAGGAATTTCTCCAAATTTTGTTTTTCAGCTCTGTTCCGCTCCCTGCGGTCGCTCCACGAGGAAAAACAAAACTTCGGTTAATTCCGATGTTATATTCAATAATTTCAGGGGCTAACGAAGGGGGCAATTTTCTAAAAACAAAAAAAAACGACGAGGGGGGAATTCCGAGTCCTATGGACAAAGTGCCTTTTTCTGCGGAAAAAGAAATTTAATAACGAGGGGGCTTTTAGTCCTTCGATGGTATGGGAATTCTGACGCTACTTAAGCGTTTCAAGAAAAAAGCAAGTAGTTGCTCTGTTTTCTACAAAATAAGACCAAAAAACGGGTTTGGGAGAAGAGAGTTTGTCTCTCTTTTCTTAAACTCAAATTAATATAAGAGGTGAAACAAAATGTATTATGCTGGCTTAGATATACACCAAAAATTTATCTATGGGACTATTGTAGATGAAAACACTAAGATCGTAAATCAAGGAAAGTTTGCAACAAACGAAAAAGAATTATTTGATTTTTTAGGCTTCCTGCCTAATAAGCAAACTAAAGTTGTTTTAGAAAGTTGCGGCATCTGGCAAGATATCTATGGACTCTTAGAATCCAAAGGATATTCTGTTGTTCTGGCCAATCCCATGAAAGTTAAGGCAATTGCTTCAGCGAAGATAAAGACAGATAAAGTAGACTCTGAAATTCTTGCCAAGCTATTAAAAGGAAATTTAATTCCTGAGACATATGTTCCCCCAAAAGACATAAGAGAACTTAGGGAGATCGTCAGGCACAGACAAAGTTATGTGAAGATGAGAACAAGCCTAAAAAATCAGATTCATGCTATACTAAAAAAAGATAATATCAAAATCCCTGTAAAAGACGTATTTGCCAAGAAGTCAAGAATCTATCTAGAAAAACTTAATAATGAAAAAATAAACTCTTATCTCAAAATGATTGATCATGTGGATGTTGAGATTAAAGAGATACAAGTTAAAGCAAGATCAATTGAGCAATTTAAAAAGCAGGCAAGGTTGATTCAGACAATGCCTGGTTTAGGAAATACAGCAGCATACATAATCCTTGCAGAGATTGGAGACATACACCGATTTAAGACCCCCTCCCAACTTTGCAGTTATGCAGGTATAGTTCCTTCAATCTCTCAATCAGGAAATAAATGTTTTGTTGGAAGAATCACAAAACAAGGAAGCAAATGGCTGAGATGGATATTTATTCAATGTGCAAATGTTGCAATCAATAAGCCAAACAAGATTCAAAGTTATTTTTACAAACTAAACTCAAAGAAACACCGGAATGTTGCAATAACAGCAACAGCAAGAAAGATGATTTATTACTTATGGCATATGTTGAAACACAATAAGCCATATATTGACAATCACATCTCAACTGATGTGAGTGAGGCATAGGCACCCCCATTATGTCCTAACCATTAAAGGTTGATCCTTCGATTGGGGGCCTTTCGACTCACCATAGTATGCATAAAGCATGAATACACGGATGTCGATTAGCCTAACTCAAAAAACAAAAAAGAAAATAATATAAAGGCGTAGTGATTATGAAATTAATAAGAAAAGAAAGCGGAGAAAAGCTTTTTTTTGATAAAGGAATTCTCATACACGGACATTTTCACTCACTTCATTCGATATTTTATAGAGGGGGCGAGAAAACTTAAACTTTTCCTTCAAAAAGCATTCTTTCATAATCCCTTAATTTCATTCCTTTGCTTTTTGAATTATCTCTCATCAAAAGTAAATATTTTTTATAAGTTTGTGGATTTTTCAAATAATTTTTTATCCAATCTTCTTTATCTAAAGCAACAATTACTCTTCTATCTATAATCGCATACTTTTCAGGAAATTTCATAGCCAGAATTGTTGATGCAATAGGAATAGCAACACCATTTAATTCAAGAAGTTTATTAATCGCTTCAATGATTTTATCGTCTTTTGCTAATTCAAAAGATTCTTCTGTAATTCGTTTAATATGTTCTTCGTTTTCAGTAGATGAATTTTGAAGTTTAAAGTTCCTTATTCTTAGAAAATCAAAATAAGATAATTCTTTCTTATCCTTAACAGATTCATAAATATTCTCAAATTCATTCTTATACCAATTTAATTTTTCTTCTCTATTCATTTTTCACTAACTTCTTTAATTCTTCAATAATCCAAACCATACCTTCTGTATCTAAACAACAATATTTTAAGAGATTTTTTCTTATATCTTCTTTTCCGTCAATCTCTTTTTTTACATGGCTGTAAAAATATAATGCACTTGCATCCGCACCATTGCCAATCTCTAAGTCATCATAACCTTTTCCAGTAATTGCTGGTAAGACTTTCTTTATTGAATAACTTCCTTTTTGGGATGGATTATAATAATAAAAACTTTGGAATGGAACAGCTAAATCTATAATTCTGTCTAAAACATCTTGAATCCAATCTTTATGTTCTGGAAAATCTTCTGCCAATTTGTTTAAAACATTAATCTCAAATGATTTATTAAAAACAATAACACTTCCCGAACCTTTGGTATGTTTTTTTAGATTTTCAAGAAGTTTAGGTCTTGGGTCTTCTCCAGCTTCAGCTAAAAATTCATAATGAGTTATTTCTCCATTTTCTGGCTGGATATGAACAGAATACTGAAATGGCATTTTTTGCCAAGGTCTAGATTTATCAAAAATAGGTACAGCAGTATCAAAAGTTTCAAAATCCAAATGACATAAAGGATATTTTAAAGAATTTAGAAAATGCTTAATATGTTCTTTTGAAATCATTGTCTTTTCTTGTGTTTCTCCTTCTAAGATGATTTCATCCTTTGGAGTTAGTTTTGTGCCTTTTGGGACATCTTTTAAGTCGATTATTCCATCATCAAAAAGCTTCCAATAAACTCTCCAATTTGTCAAATGTAAAACATTATTTTTTGGTAAAACTCCCCAGCAATCTTTTTTAGCAGCACAGGGATATGGAGAATTACATTTTTTAGAGATTAAGATTTCAGGTTTTTCTTTTGAGTTCATAATTTCAAGATATATTTTAGAATTTTTTTCAACATCATCAATAAGATTTACTTTTTCAGTAACTTCTTCTATTGATGATAATTCTTTAGGATTTATCTCTCCATTTTTGATAAATTCTTTATTTAAGTGTAAGATAAAGCATTTTTCTATATTTAATCCTGCTTTTTCACAGACAAATTTTTGAAAAGATAAATCAGGAATATGTTCAGGTTTTTGCTTTGTAGAAGCTTTAATCTCGTATAGATTCCAGCCATTTTTTGTTGGCTCTAATACATCAGCTCTCAAAAACATATTATCAACTTTTAACCCTGCTTCAAAAATTATTTTTTTCTGCTCTATTAATTTTTTTGTCTTCTCTAAATTTTCCTCAAATTCTAAACTTGCAAGATTAACAGCATCAGGAAATAATTTATGAGCATATTCTTCAAAATCATGCCCTTGTTCAAGCTTTTGCTTTTCAGCAATAGTCTTTTCCGGAAGAAGTTTATTTGTAGAAAGCCACAATAATTTAAGACATTGTTGTCCTTGCATATATTTAGATTTAGTTAGGAGATGAGCCATTTTTAATTTTCTTCCTTTTCTAAAAACTCTTTAATTTGTTTGTATTTTGGCAAATATGTAAAACTTACTTTATTGTAATTTGGGAAAAAACCCAGTATTAGAAGAATAGCAGTAATTTCTTCAATTTTCTTATATAACTCTATAGATTTTTTTAAATCTTCTTCATTGAATGAATTATTTAAGAAACTTGATGCTGTTCTGTATTTGGATATTGTTCCTCGACTATGTAAAACTTTACTAAATTCCTTATACAAATCGTTAATTTCTTTTTTAAGATTTAATTTCTCAATCTCCTTCTTCTTAAAAATATCTTGCTTGAAGATTGAGTTTAGACAATCCTTTTCAAAATTTGGAAAGTAAGCCAAATCTTCTTTGTTATTTAGAAAATCATATCCTCTCAAATATTTTTTCCCTTGTTTCCAACAAAAGAATGAATCTGCTTCATATATAGGAGAACCGTCTGATTTATCTTTAAATATTTTCTTTAAATCTTCAGAAGAGAATTTCTTTTCTTCCTCATATTTTTTAAGAAATTCTATTTCATCGTTAGTCAAATTTTCAGCTAATTTATAGAATTCAGCCTTATTAACAATATATTTTTTCAGGTTTCCATTTTTCTCTAAAACAGAGAAATAATAATGTATAATGAAATTCTCAAGAATATGCCTTAATGATTTAATTGCACCATCATAAAAACCATTAATCAATAGGCAAATAAAGTTTTCACATTCTTTTGCTATTTCTAAAAAACTCTCTTCAATAATTTGTTCAAAATAAGGATTAAGGTTTTTATTTTTTTCATCATCCCATTTTATATCAATACAAGTAATTAGATTATGGAAAAATGATGACAAGTGATCCACATCATTAAAATACGCATTTAGAGTTTGATTTTTTACCTTGTCTGAATTTTCAGTAAAATGTTCTATATAATATTTAGGTTTATCCTCAGTCATCTAAACTATCCTCAATTATCTGTATTTCATTTTTGGATAAACCATATAATTTGTAAACCATTTGATTAATTTCATCATCTGTTTTTTCAATATTATTTTTTAAATTAGATAAATCGTTTTTATATTCATTAAAGTAATCTTCCCACTCGTCTTGCTCTTTTAATGATAATTTCTTCTTGCTTAATTTTTCAATTTCTTTCACAAAGTCATTAAATTCCAAATCATAGAAAGAGTCAAGCTTCTTGTTCAATTTTTCTAAAATAAAAGATTTTTTTATTCTGTTAAAAAATTTATTTTTCTTTTCGTAAAATTCTTTGTTTAGATTTAACATTAAATCAGCTTTCTCAATAAATGGCTTTTGTTCTGGAAAAGAAATATTTGGAATTGGAATTTGTTTTAGTTGGTTTATTTTAATGTGTAAACCTTCAGGAAAATTATTTTTAAACCATTTATTTACAAAATTAGAGTTCAATAATGTTAAAATATATTTAAAATAAAAAACAACATAATTTATGTTGTTAAGGAGTTTGATATGAAACAATTGAAACAAGTTATAGTAGGTATACTCTTTTTGGGAATGATCTTTTCATCATCGCTCTATTCAACAGATGTCAATGACAATGTTGATTGTAATGTTACAGGAACTATTTTGTGTGATACAGGTGGTGATACCGGTATAACCCCACCAATAACGGATGATAAGTTAAATCCAAGTATCAAGAATAATTTAGGGGCTGTAAATATTTTAAATTTATCTGGAAGAGATGCTGAGGGAATGGCTGTGAACAATTTCACAATCAAAACTTTGCCTGATGCAACACAAGGAATACTCTATAGAGAAGATGGAATAACGGCCGTTGTGGTAGAAGAAAACTTAACTAAAGAGGAGTCGGATGGACTTCGATTTGATCCTGATGAAAACTACGTAGGAGATGCAACGTTTACTTATGTGGCTGTTGATGATTTTGGATTAATCGGTAATGAGGCAACCGTGACGATACCTGTTATTGCTTCCGATCTTATTGCTCCGGTTATTCCTCCCGTGCTTACTCCTGCTCTACCTCCTGTTGATACCAATCAAAGTGAGGGTTGTGTTTGTGAAGACTATACTGAAACAATTCCTATATTTACTACAATGGGGCTTATGATTATGGTAGTGTTAACTCTAGTGATGGGATCCATTTTTTTAAACAAAGAGTTGGAAATATAGTTGTTTGAGACCTTTTAACCTGAGTTCGACGGAATACCATAGCCACAATTTTACGAGGTTTTTCATAGGCAACGTCACATTTTTGCAGGACTAACAGGTTAATTCAGGTTTTTATCTTAAAGCTACGACGATGAAGGTCACAGAAGCCATGTTGTTTTATGGCTTCTATATGGGCTTTGGTTCCATACCCTTTATGCTTTTCAAAACCATAATTTGTATACATTTTTGAGGCTTGAATAATGGCTCTATCATGGGTTACTTTGGCTAAAATACTTGCAGCAGACACTTCAGGAATTTTCCCATCGGCTTTAACCATGGTAGAGATGCCTAAAACACCGAATGTTTGATTGCCATCGAAGAGATAAATTTCTGCTTTTAAATGTTGTTGAATGGATTCTAGACCTTCTCCTAAACAGCGACTTAATCCTTGTTCATCTATCTGTTGTGGTGAAAATGAGATGATGTGATGATGGCTATTTTTTATAATTTGTTCATAAAGCTTTTCACGTTTTTTTTCAGAGAGAACTTTTGAATCCATAAGACCTTCGATAGAATTTTTTAAAATCACTCCGGCCATGACCAAATCACCGGCTAAGGGACCTCGTCCTGCTTCATCTATGCCACAGAGTTTAGGCATGATAATTATCCATTATTAATTTCTTCTATCAATTCTAAAAAGGTTTTACCATAACGTTCAAATTTAACTTCACCAATTCCATGGACTTCTAACATTTCGGCTTTGGTTGTGGGCATACTGTTAGAGAGTTCTTTAAGTGTTTTATCAGAAAAGATTACATAAGGAGGTACTTTGTTGTTGCTAGCAATCTCTTTTCTAAGGTCTCGTAACTGATCAAAAATTTCCACTTCATAGTCATTAAAATAGTCCATTTTTTTCTTGGTTTTTGTTTTGGGTATTGCCATACGCTCTTCACGGATGGAGACGGACTCTGTTCCTCGTAGTATGTTGGCTCCTCTATCTAAAAGATAATACACTTTAAAGTCACCAATAGCTATGGCATTTAACTCTAACAACTTGTCAGCAATGCTGAGCCATTGTGCCTTGGTATAGTGTTTCCCTATGCCATAGACGGAGAGCTGGTCGTGGGCATTGGTTAAAATACGTTGTTCTTTACTTCCTCTTAGTACATCAACGACATAGTGCAGACCAAATGATTGTTGGGTTCTAAAAATAGCAGAGAGCAGTTTACGTGCATCTTGAGTGATGTCGATCATATTTTTATCGGGATTGATACAGTTATCACACTTATCTAAACAAGCATCAATAGTATCATGAAAATAGTGAGCTATCTGTTGGTGACGGCAGGAGTCAGAGTTGGCAAAGCGTGAAATGGTATTGATTTTTTCAAAAGCATTTTCTTTATAGGGTGTGTCAGGTAAATCAGTAATAAACGTTTTTTGTTGTACGATGTCTTGGGTAGAGAAGAGCAGTAGGGTAGTGGCATCAAGCCCATCACGTCCGGCACGTCCTATCTCTTGGTAGTAGTTTTCTAAAGTTTTTGGTAGGTTCATGTGTACGACAAAACGGATGTTACTTTTGTCGATTCCCATTCCAAAAGCAATGGTTGCTACGACAATGTTGATGTTATCAGCAACAAAGTCTCCAAAAACACGGTTTTTTACATCGGTTGGTAGACCGGCATGATACGCTTCGGCTTTGTATCCTTGAGTCTGTAGATATTTGGCTGTAGTTTCTGTCTGTTTACGTGAGAAAGCATAGACAATACCGGCTTTATTTTCATGCTCTTTTAGAAAGGTTAAGAGTTGTCGTCTTCCATCACTTTGGCGATGTTCGGCTGTAATCGTCAGGTTTTTTCTAAAGAGAGATCCTGTAATCACTTTGGGATTTTTCAAAGAGAGGTTGTTTAAAATGTCTTCACGTACCATTGGGGTAGCTGTGGCTGTAAAAGCAGCAATGGTAGCGTCTGGAAAAGAGATTTTGAGTTGAGACAACATACGGTAATGTTCTCGAAATTCATGACCCCACTCGCTAACACAGTGTGCTTCGTCAACAACAAAGAAGTTAATGTTCAAATCGAGTAAAAAAGTTAGAAAATAATCATTCATAAGACGTTCAGGTGCAACATAGAGAAGCTTAATTTGATTGGCACGCAGTTGCTGTTCTATCTGAAAGCTCTCTTCTGCTGTTTGCATGGAGCTTAACATGGCTGCAGCAATACCATTTTCTTTAAGTGCCACTACTTGGTCATGCATGAGGGCAAGTAAAGGAGAGATAACCACCGTAACTCCGGGCATTAGTAGAGAAGGAAGTTGGTAACAGAGTGATTTTCCTCCACCTGTTGGAAGAATCATTAAGAGATCTTGATGGGCTAAAATGGCATCAATAACCTCTTCTTGTTGTGCTCGAAATGTGTCGTGTCCAAAGTAGTGTTGTAGGGTCTCTAATTTATTCATGGTGTAATGGTACCAAAAGCTCACTTGATAAATGAATTTTATATCAAATTGACATTTTATTAAGTTAGATTAGTAACTGTTTAACTGCATATGCAAAACAACAGAAAATGTTTCTTGATATTTTAATTATATAAAAAAATTAAGAAAAATTTTAATTTTAATGGTTTTTTTAAGGCTATCATGGGATACTCATACAATTATAAATTCTTATATAAGATTTAATTGGGTAAGGGATATTGTATGAAAAAAATATGCAGTTATATATTTATAATTGTGACATATGCATCAGCGACTGGTGTAGAGGCAGAAATAGGAATAAATGTTGGAATGACTTCTACTAAAAACACGTTGGGTTCAAAGTTTAGAAATCCAACCATTGTTGCAACCTACCAAGATAATCGATATGTGGTGATGCCACGATTTGATTTGGAGTATGTGAATATTGCCGATAATCAAGTAGATGCACTTGTGAAAGGTTCAGTTAATGGTGTTTATGAATTTGAAAACAATACGGTTTTAACACCGTATGTTGTTGCCGGTGTTGGGTATGAAGATGTGAAAGGTGGAATCAAAGATGTTTTTGAAAGTCATCCGTTCATTCAAGGTGGAGGAGGCTTGGTGTATGAAGCTCCCAATGAATACCAAATCAAAGCAAAAGTAGAAGGAAAAATGTTACAAATTTTAGGGGGAAACGGTGAAGATAATGAAGCAAGTGTAACAGCAGGTATTACTGTTCCTGTTGCGACATTTAAATCTGTTACTAAGCCAAAACCTAATGTTGTAGCTGTTCAACCCGTTGTTCGTGTAGTCCCAGCAATAAAGGTTGTACCTATTAATAAAAATGAATGTTCCATTAAAATATCTGCTCCGGATATGGACAGAGACGGTGTGGAAAATCGTTTTGATCAATGCCCGAATACACCTTGTGATTTTACTGTTGATAGCCATGGTTGTCCAATAAAAACAACTTTAAAAATTAACTTTGAAACCAATTCAGCAGAGATTGATTTTCATAGTATGCCAAAAGTTTATAATTTTGCTCAAATTTTATTAAAAAATAGAGACAGTCAGATACAAATTTTAGGACATACGGATAGCCGAGGTAGTGCTAGTAAAAATCTTCTTTTATCTGAAAGAAGAGCAGAGGCTGTGGTTCAAGTTTTAATTGGTATGGGCGTTAGCCCGAGTAGAATTCATGCAGAAGGAAGAGGTGAACGTATGCCGATTGCTTCAAACGATACTTCATGTGGACGAAAATCAAATCGCCGTATTGAGGCTGTATTAAGTTATCCAAAAGGAAGACAATAATGAGTAAATATTTTAGAATAGCCGGGCTTTTAATCCTTTTATTGTTTTTAGGTTGTGGTGGAGATAGAGCAACGGTGAGTGAAAATCCAGACAATGCCGTAAAAGGAGCTACTGATACGGATACTGATGGAGATGGTTTGTTGGACAGTTATGAAATTCTTATTGGTACACAGATTGATAGTGTGGATAGTGATGATGATAATTTAAGTGATAAGTATGAAGATGATAATGGGTTAAATCCTACTAATCCAGATACAGATGGAGATACATTAAATGACTACTATGAACTCTTTATCTCTTTCACTAATCCTAAAAATATGGATTCAGATGGTGATGGTTTAACGGATGGTATGGAGGTTGCTAATGGTAGTGATCCTAATGATTCTAATGACCCTAAAAACCTTGTACCTGATTCAGATAATGATGGATTAAGTGATATTTATGAGAATATTTTAGGTAGTTTGCCTAACAATTCAGATAGTGATGGCGATGGTTTGAGTGATGGAGATGAAGTAAATACGTATCATACGGATCCAATAAAAAGTGACAGCGATGGAGATGGTTTGAATGATAAATATGAGATTAGTAATGGGTTAAATCCAAATAGTGTAGACAGTGATGGAGATGGATTAAGTGATGGAGATGAAGTGAATACCTATGATACAGATCCAACGAAAAGTGACAGTGATGGCGATGGTTTAGATGATAAGTATGAAATCACTAATGGTTTAGAGCCCACAAATGCAGACAGTGACGGTGATGGCTTAAGTGACGGAGATGAAGTGAATACGTATCATACAGATCCAAAAAAAAGTGACAGTGATGGCGATGGGTTGGACGATAAATATGAGATTAGTAACGGTTTAGATGCAAACAGTTCAGACAGTGACGGCGATGGATTAAATGATGGGGATGAAATGAATACCTATCATACGAATCCTAACAGTATAGACAGTGATGGAGATTGTCTTTTAGATACGTATGAAATTAATAATTATGATACAAATGCTACCAATGTAGACAGTGATGGTGATGGAGTTGAAGATGGTATTGAAATTTATAGTACAGGTGCTGATAATTTAAATGTCTCTTGTTTAACTTCTCCGGAGACATCATCAATAGCTGCGAACAGTACTCCGGCAAAAGATAATCTTCCTCTAAGCAGAACGGTTGATCTGATCAATGCTTTGGATCCTTTAAATGACAGTGATGGTGATGGACAAGTAAATATACAAGAGTTAAATTGTAGTGAGGGTAATCCTAAAGATCAGACTAAAATGTGTGCTTGGTCAATAGAAGATGAAAATGGTACAACATTAACCAATTATGGTTTTGCTTATCTTCCCGGAGGATTTGATGTAGATGGTGACGGGATAGAAGAAGGTGGCTTTTGGGTCTCTGCACATGCTGCTCGTTCAACAGGTGTTGATATCGAGAAAGATGTAATGATTAATACTATTGGAAAATACAATACCTTTATTCAAAATCATTTTAAAATGGTGAATGCAACAGATACCATATCTCCAATTATTACAGGTTATGTTGACACTTTATTGGATGAGGATCATGTTCGTAGAGGTGCCATGTTGGATTTTTCAGATGAAGTTGATGCCGGTACCGAGCGTCTTTCAACACTCATGCCTTTTGTTGCAATGGCATCTTTAGAAAAGTTTAAATTGACAAACAGTGAAGGTGAGGAGATTGATATCTCCGTATCTATGCCTAATTTAAAACAGTACAGTCATATTAAAAAATTATTAGATGCTGATAAAGCCAATGGAGGTGACGGTAAACATATTCGAAATGGTCTATTAGGGATAGATAAAAATGCTCCTTTGGTAGGATATATAAAAGTTATAGAAGAGTTTGGTACAGGGTATAAAGAGTATTTGAGCAGTATGATGCAGATGAAAAATTCAGCTGGAGAAATTGTTTGTACGGGTTGTCCATGGGTGGAGTCATGGATGGAGATTGATACGGATAATGTTGTTAAGAATGCCAATGGTGCCGGAGCAAACAGTACGATAGATTTAGGAATGGGTGCAGGCTCATCTAAAGACAATTACGGTGTATTGGTACGAGCAGGAACACTTTTAGACTTAACACAGGGACCTGCAGGAATTGATAGTGATACATTGATTGATGAGAATGGTTATCCAAATGGAATAAGTTTTAGGGGTGCTACACCGTATCTGTATTAAAAAGAGTGTTACTTTTTTAGTCATTTTTGAGAAGGTGATTTTTAATTTAAGTTACATTTATTCTAAATAAGAGTAATATACTCCTAATTAAAAACTAGAAGGATTTTACTATGATGGGAATACCACAACCAGCATTTTATATTTTTAAATGTCAGCAGTCAGCACCTCCGGGGATGCCAAAACCAAGCTGTGTAAGTCAGAACAACCCTGAGTCACAACAACTTATGCAACACCTTTCTCAAACATTGATGCAAAAAGGTATCATCGGTACGGTTCAACCGATTCAAACATCATGTCTGAACCGTTGTCAGCAAGGGCCTGTTATATTGGTTGAGCCGGGGCATACGATGTATGTCGGTTTAACTAAAGAAAAAATAGATAGAATTATTGATGAGCATATCATTGGTGGTAATGTTGTTGAAGAGTATGTTATACCGGAACAAATTTGGGGTGAACCGGTACCTCCATCTCAAATGGCTCGATAGTAGAGTTAACTTTGAAGACAAGGCATTGCCTTGTCTCTCCATCCCTCTTTCAAACAAAATTAATAATCTGCTATAATACAACAAATAAAACTTTAATAATTACGGAGACAACTGTCATGAATATTACCATGCTCTATAGTAAACTGCACAGAGCGACAGTAACAGAAGCGAACTTACATTATGTGGGTTCTATTACCATTGACCAAGAGTTACTTGATGCTGCCAATATGCGTGTTGGACAAAAAATAGAAATCGTTAACATCAATAACGGTGAGCGATTTGCAACCTATATTATTCCTGGAGAGCCTGGAAAAAAAGAGATTTGTCTTAACGGTGCAGCTGCTAGAAAAGTACATGTGGGTGATAAAATTATTATCATTGCCTATGCGAGCATGAGTGAAGAAGAAGCCCATGGATATGAACCAAAAATTGTTATACTTGAAGATGACAACAGTATAGCTCAAGAATTTAAAGGATTAACATAATGTTTGAAGGTTTAGACATGAGTAAAATGGGACAGATGATGGAGGAACTTCAATCTAAAGCCAAAGAGATGGAAGCGCAGTCCAAATCAGTAACCATGACAGCAAAAGCCGGTGGTGGTATGATTGAAGTAACAGCTAATGGTAGTGGAGAGATTATTGACATTACTATAGATGATTCTATTTTAGAGGACAAAGAGTCTTTACAAATTCTTCTTATTTCTGCGATGAATGATGTTTTAAAAATGGTCGACGATAATAAAAAATCTCAGGCTATGAACAGCCTTGGTGGCATGATGGGTGGTCTAAACCCATTTGGAATGAAATAATCTCAACTCGGCATAAAATATAAGCAATCTCTAATCAACCTTTTGTTAGTATTCGCGACCTAAATCTAGGTTTAGGTTTACACTGCGTGAAGAATTTTTATATAACACGCACCGATTATATAAGAATTGGTTGGATATATAACTCATCAAACCAGACGCAAAATAGGTGCAGAAAAACACACTTAGGAGTAACCAATGAAGGTTAGACCATCAGTAAAAAAAATGTGTGATGATTGTAAGGTAATCAAACGAAAAGGTATCGTTAGAGTAATCTGCAAAAATCCAAAACATAAACAAAGACAAGGATAAGCATGGCACGTATATCAGGTGTTGATTTACCTAAGAAAAAAAGAATAGAGTATGCACTTACTTATATTTTTGGTATAGGATTACATACATCAAGAAAAATTCTTGATGCAACAGGTGTTGATTATAACACCAGAGTTTTTGAATTAACTGATGCACAAGCTGCTGACATCCGTAACGAGATTCAAGACAAGTTTATGGTTGAAGGTGATCTTCGAAAAAAAGTTTCTATGGACATCAAAGGTCTTATGGATCTTGGTTCTTATAGAGGGCTTAGACACAGACGTGGTCTTCCATGTAGAGGTCAATCAACTAAAACAAATGCTAGAACTCGTAAGGGTAAAAGAAAAACTGTTGGCGCAGCATAAGAAGGTAATGAGAAATGGCTAAGAAAAAAGCAAAAAAGAATATTGCTAAAGGTGTAGTGTACGTAGCTGCTACCTTTAACAATACAGTAATTACAGTTACTGACGAGATGGGAAATGTTCTTGCTTGGAGTTCTGCTGGTTCATTAGGATTTAAAGGTAGTAAAAAATCTACACCTTTCGCAGCAGCAGAAGCTGTAGCAGATGCTATGAGTAAAGCAATGGAGCACGGAGTTAAAGAAGTTGGAATCAAGGTTCAAGGACCAGGTTCCGGTAGAGATACAGCTGTTAAATCAATTGGTGCAACAGAAGGGATTAGAGTAACTTGGTTAAAAGACATTACTCCATTACCTCACAATGGTTGTCGTCCTCCTAAGCAGAGAAGAGTGTAGGTTCGATTTTATCGAACATTTTACGCATCTTAAATTATTTATAAATTTAAAGGTATAAAACATGGCAAGATATAGAGGTCCAGTTGAAAAACTAGAGCGAAGACTTGGTGTTGATCTCGGCTTAAAAGGTGAGAGAAGACTTGCAGGTAAATCGGCTTTAGAAAAAAGACCATACCCACCAGGGCAACACGGTCAACGAAGAACAAAACTAAGTGAATACGGTGAGCAACTTCAAGAGAAGCAAAAAGCTAAATTCATGTATGGTGTAAGTGAAAAGCAGTTTAGAGCACTTTTTGCTGAAGCTAAAAGAAGAGAAGGAAATACAGGTTCAATTCTTATTCAATTTCTTGAGCAGAGACTTGATAACGTAGTATACAGAATGGGATTTGCAACCACTAGAAGATTTGCAAGACAACTTGTAAATCATGGACATGTTATTGTTGATGGTCAAAGAGTTGATATTCCTTCTTTCAGAGTAAAAGCCGGTCAAAAAATTGAGATCAGAGAAAAAAGTAAAACCAATCCACAAGTTGTGAGAGCAATGGAACTTACTAACCAAACCGGTATGGTAGAGTGGGTAGATGTTGAAAATGAAAAACTTTTCGGTATTTTTACAAGAATTCCTGAGAGAGAAGAGATTTCAATCCCAGTTGAAGAGCGATTAATCGTTGAGCTTTACTCTAAGTAGTAAGTATTAGGCATAAAGGCAAAGAATGAAAAAAATTAAAGTAGCTCCATCACTTCCAACCAATGTTGAGGTTAATGAGATTGGTGAAAATAGATCTGAAGTTATTGCCTACCCTTTTGAAAGTGGTTATGCTATTACTCTTGCACATCCATTAAGAAGACTCATCTTAGGATCTTCTGTAGGATTTGCACCCATCTCTATTAAGATAGATGGTGCAGCTCATGAGTTTGATAGTGTTCGTGGGATGCATGAAGATGTAGCTGTATTTATCATTAATCTTAAGAACATTCGATTCAAACTTCAAGAGGGTGTAGAAAAATTAGAAGTAAACTATAGTTTTTCAGGACAACGTGAAATTACTGCAGCTGATTTAATCAATGATGATGTAGAAATTGTTAACCCTGAAGCATTCTTAGCAACACTTAATGAAGATGCAGAACTTAACTTTTCTGTGGTAATTGCTCAAGGTTTAGGATACGTACAAAGTGAAGATCTTAGAGATGAAGTACAAAACAGTGCTATCGCTCTAGATGCATTCTTTACACCGGTAAAAAAAGCAAATTATGACATTCAAAATGTTTTAGTTGAAGACAATCCTAACTATGAGAAGATTGTTTTTGATATTGAAACGGATGGACAAGTTTCACCGGTTGATGCATTTACTAATGCGTTAGAGACAATGTACAAGCAACTCTCTGTATTTAATGGCGTTCTTGATGTTGAAATTAATGCAGCACCAATTAAACGAAACAATGATGATGGTGAACTTAGAGCTTATTTAGAACCAATTGAGTCATTAGGTTTAAGTGCACGTTCATTCAATTCACTTGATCGAGCAGGAATGAAAATTGTTGGTGAATTGGTACTTATGACGACTACAGAGATTAAAAACATTAAAAATCTTGGTAAAAAATCATTGGATGAAATTGCTGAGTGTTTAGAGAATCTAGGGTATGGTGAAGACTTTGAACTAGCAGATAATACAAGAGTTAATCTTGTTAAGAAAATCGAGCAACTAAAAGAGTAGCTCTTACGAAGGAACATATATGAGACATAAGCATGGATACCGTAAACTAAGCAGAACGTCTGCTCATAGATCGGCATTATTAAAAAACCTCTCTATTGCTCTTATTAAATCTGGAAGAATTGAGACAACTCTTCCAAAAGCAAAAGAGCTTAGAAGTTATTTTGAAAAATTGGTAACAAAAGCAGCATCAGGTGAAAATTCACATAGAGCTGTTTTTGCACTATTACAAGATAAAGTTTGTACAAACAAGCTTGTTACAGAGATTGCACCTGAGTATGCAGAACGTAATGGTGGATACACAAGAATTATTAAGACACGTAACCGTAGAGGTGACGCTGCTCCTATGGCTATTATTGAATTGGTATAGTCATAAAACTTCGAGAAGCCCTTTTTGTGGGCATCTCAACTATTTCTTCTCCTTTCTACTTAAAATAAAATTCATTTAAAAAATTAAAATAATATTTTTAAACAT
>JAHJJU010000118.1 GCA_018822805.1 bacterium | reverse complement strand
GTGCTGAGTTCTTTTGTCGCATTAAGAGTTTTATTGCTACACTTAAAAAGAACGCTCTTTCTGTTTTAAATGGGTTAAAAAGTGCTTATGCTTATCAGCCTATAAGGGCTTTTGGGCTGGTAGGGTGCTGAATGGTTACGATATTATTATCTAAATCATCAATTTTTTCTTTAATTATTTTAATAGTCAATGGATTAGGGTTAGCAGTAGCTCCTAGCACATCATTATCTATAAATGATTTTAATCCATTATAAGGTGTTTCCGATTTTAGTTTAGAAGCTTTCTCTTTTACGATTTCTGTAATAAGCTCATAGAATTTAGGTATATTACTGTCTAATAAAAGCTTTTCATCTCTGTTTTCTAATCCTAATTTAGCAGTATGTGTAGATATTGAAACAATATCTCCTAAAAGAGATTGATTTTTATTAACTTTTTCTATTTCCTCTTTTACATAATTTTCTTGTTGAGTTCTGTTATCAAGTGATTTATTAACTAAAAATGTTGCAATCTTTCCATTCTCTTTAATGTATTTACCGTTTGCATCTTTTCTTCTTTCATGTTTATCTGATTTTGTTATGCAAATGGTTACTTTTTTATTTTGTTTAAACAACTTTTTAAGTTGTTTTATCTCATCTGCTTGAAGAGGACTATCAGAAGAGGTAGGGTAAATAATATAATCTGCCGATTGAATATACTCTCTTGCTAATTCACCATTCTCTTCAACCATAGAGCCAAGTCCAGGAGTATCAATCCAAGCCATAGCATTTAACTTAAACCCTTGTATCTCAACTGTACACTCTAAGTTATTGGTATCAAAAGAGTCATCATCTATCTCTTCAAGTTTTTGTATAGTCTTCTCTTGTCCTGCTTCATCATATTTAAAAAATTCTACTTTTTCATTTTTTGGTCTATTTTGAGCTATAAAATTACCCAAAGAGCTTTTACCTGCTTTGACTTTACCAAAGATTATAATAATAAAATAGTTCTCTAAATCACTTCTAAACTTCTCTTTTTCTAAAATATTGTCAAAATTCTCAACCCATTTTTTTGAAGATTCTTTCAAAGTATTGAGAGTTAAGTCAAGTAGTTCAGCTATCTCTCTGTTTTGCTTTCGTAGAGTTTCATCAATCTGTATGGTTTGTATATTTTTGTTATAATCGTAAACATATTTTTTTAACAGGTTTCGTTTATCTTGTAAATCATTATTTACAATTGATATATCTTTTAATGCGTTATAGAATGCTTCTATTTTATTTGAGTGTTTCATATTTTTTTATATCCTCTAATTCTTGGAGTGCTTCATACAGTTCATTTTTTTCTTCTTTTAAAAAAGTTATTTTGTATTGTATAGTTTTATCTTTGGAAATGATTTTTATTTCTTCAGGTTCTTCTGTTTTTAAAAGACCAAAAGCATAATTAGATATTCCCTCAAATTCTATAACAGTTCCATACTTTTTTTCTATTTCTAATCGTTGTTGTTGTTTGTAAGTATAAATTCTTTCACGAATTTTTTCTTTTTTTATCTCTTTAGCTATTTCTTTGGCTTCTTTTTTTATCTCTTTAGCTATTTCTTTGGCTTCTCTTTCTATTTCTCTTATTTCATGACAGTCATCACAATAATAGCTGTTAAATAACATAAAGGCATCACATCTTTTACAAAACCATGCCATAATTAAATATCCTTCAACTGTTTATACATATTTTTCAAGGTTCTCTCTATCTTTTCAATATCATTTTTAACGTTATCATCTATTGCTTTTTGCTGTTGTGTAAGGACTGATATCTTCTGTTGATTTTCTTTAATTTTATTATTCATTTTAAGATGTAATTCATAAAATTTATATTCAAATCTTTCTTTTTTAGTGTTAATAATTTCTTCTTCTAATTTTCTACTTAAAAATTCTATTTTTTCTTCAAGTTTCTTTATATTACTTTCATCTATTAACTCTTCTTCATTTTCAAGTATCCCCTCTCTATAATCAGCAGAAGATACGGGTATAATTAAACAGTCACTATCAAAAATCTCTTTAATTTGTTTTTGCATTTTATTGTTAGTATTTTGAATATCTTCGTAATTATTAATATTATCTATTCGAGAAAGTACAAAAACTGTTCTGTTTAAAAACTCTTGTGAATTTTTCCAATGTTTTTGTATTTTTGTTAAAAAGTCCATTTCTGCTTTATTAAATTCTCCTGTGGTTACATTATGAACAAACAATGTAATATCAGAATTTTCAATAGCTTCCATAACTTTTCTATCATCTTTTTCTTGTGCATTGAGTCCTGGAGTATCTACATATTTGATGTTATGATAGGCAACTGACTTATTGAGCGTTGTTTCTCTCGCATCGGCTGTTTTAAATGTTTTGTATTCAAAATCTTTGATTAACACATTAAGTAAAGTACTTTTACCATGATTATATAGTCCTACACATGTAATTGTAATTTGATTTTCATGTATAGCTTTTTGTAGTTTTTTTAAAGAAGAAATTTCATTTTTAGTTAAAAAAAGTTTTAGTTTTGACATTTTATCCCCTTATTGATACTTAAAAAATATTATATATTAAATAGATTAAT
>JAHJJU010000117.1 GCA_018822805.1 bacterium | reverse complement strand
TTTAATCTTAGGATGAGAATGGTTTTAGCTAGGCTTCAACGAAAAACTATTAAGTTTTCTAAGTCTTGGGAGAGGCTTGAATATTCTGTGAACCTTGTCATTAATCGTTATAATCGTCAACTACTTTGAGATGCATGACCCTTTTAGGAACTGTTGCACTCTATCTTGGAATTGTTTTACGTGGGTTTTAAAACCCACCTTAGTTTGAAGTGTTACTCTCTTCTATAGAAGGAGGAGCATAGAATTCCGGTTGAAAACCTTCTTGGAAAAGTTTTACCATTCCTCCTGTTAAATTCACAACATTATAGTCATGTTTGTTCCCTAAAAAATTGGCAATAAGTTTGGTTCTACTCCCTGTATTACAAATAATAGCAAACTGTTCATCTTTCTCTACCACTTTATTCAATGCACCCATAAACTGTTCAGTATCGTACCCGTATTTCTCATCAAAAAAAGTAATAAGATTTGCATCTTTTATAATACCTGTCTGAATCCATTCGCCCTCAGTGCGTATATCAATAATCTTCATCTTTTTTACTTCTATAAAATCTATTGTTGCTGGCGTATTGGTCACTTCTGCTAAAAGTGTAGAGCCCAAAAGTAGCAGTCCTAATAGTGTTTTTTTCATTTTTATTGTCCTTATTTTATCAAAATTATATTAAGCCACATGATAACAAGTAATCGTGAATGATTCGTAAATAAAGCATGATTATTAAGGAGAAAGAAGCTAATTAATTTAGCCTCTTTAATCATTAATGTAAAAAGTGTCTAACCGTAGTAAAGTAAAGTGAAATTCCATGCTCATTGGCAGCTTCAATCACCTCATCATCTCTTATCGAGCCACCCGGTTCTATAATCGCTTTCACACCGGCTGCAGCTGCAGCATCAATACTGTCACGGAATGGGAAGAATGCTTCAGAAGCCATGGCTGCACCACTTACATCAAGACCCATCTCTTTGGCTTTTTTCAAGGCACACTGTGCAGCATCTACACGACTTGTCATACCCATACCTACAGCCACCATGGCTGAGTCTTTTACATAAACCACACAATTAGACTTAGTAAGCCCTGCCACTTTCCATGCAATCTCTAAGTCTTTCATCTCTTGCTTGGTTGCTGTTAATTCTGATTTTTTGTGGGCATTATGTACTTCATTATCACAAATACAGTCTGAATTTTGGTAAACAAATCCACCATCAACATGTTTAAAGTCATGGGTATCATTACTCATTACCAATTTTTTACCACCTTGTGCAAAGAGTTTAAGACGTTTTTTCTTCTCAAATACTTCTAATGCTTCTGCTTCAAAATCTGCTGCCATGACCACTTCTAAGAAAATTTCATTCATTTTCTCGGCAAGCTCTTTTGTTACGACACCATTAACAGCCACAACACCACCAAAAGCAGACACAGGATCACACTTCAGTGCTTCGGTATAGGACGCTAACAAACTCTCTTTAATCGCAAATCCACAAGGGTTACCATGTTTGACAATACAAACTGCATTTTCATCACCAAATGAAGAGGCAATTTTTAATGCACCATTAACATCGTTAATGTTGTTGAAAGATGCTTCACCTTTTACCTGCTGAAAGTTCTCAGAAAAGTGATTATCAAACTCATACAAAGCACCTTTTTGGTGTGGGTTTTCTCCGTAACGTGTCTGAAATGATTTTTTACCTGTAATAAATTGGTACGCACCAAAACCATCGTTAAAACGCCCATTCATGTAGTTGGCAATCATACCATCGTAGGCTGCTGTGTGTTCAAAAGCTTTAATCATCAAATTACGTCTAAACTCTAAATCGTCTGTTTTATTTTCAAGTGCTTCTACTACTGAAGTATAATCATTTGCATCGGTCACAATCAACACATCGTTAAAGTTTTTCGCTGCTGAACGTACCATGGTTGGTCCACCAATATCAATATTTTCAATAATTTCGTCAAAATCTTCAGTTCGCTCAATGGTTGCTTTAAATGGATAAAGATTTACACATACCAAGTCAATGCCTTCTACCCCTAACTCTTTGGCTTGTGCCACATGAGCTTCGTCACCACGTTTGTGTAAAATTCCACCATGAACATAAGGATTAAGTGTCTTGACACGCCCTTCAAAACACTCCGGAAACTTAGTCACTTCATCAATCTCTATAACGTTTACACCTGATTGGGATAATTTCTTATACGTTCCACCTGTTGAGATAATTTCCCATCCTAATTTCTCTAATCCTTGTGCGAACGCTACAATACCACTTTTGTCACTTACACTTAGTAATGCTCTCATTTACTACCCTTAAAAGATTTTTCGGCATTATAGCAAAATGTCTTGAATAGGCAGATTGTTCAAATTTAGAAATCCAGCTTCATCATAAATAAATATTTAATTTTATGAATAGATTAAGCTTTGATTTAGTATTATATATTATTAGTTTATGTTTTTTATTATTTAATAAGGAGAAATAGATGAACTTAATTAGAAATACTCTCATGGTTGTGGCATTTTTACAGTTATTAGGATTTTTGTACATAAAGTTTATTCATCAAGAAAATAAACAAACTTCTACTACCAATAAACCTTCTTCCTTTTCAACCTTTAATCAAAAAATGATTGACAACATTGTTATGGTAACGGTAGTACATGATCTAAAAACTAAGAAAAAAGAACTTCCTCTCTCCACACAATATACAGATACATTAAAAGTAGCATCAAGTAAAACTAAAGTTACAAAAAAATCCAACCCTATTTGTAAGGTTTATAAGAATACAACAAAAACCTCTACCTATGCAAAAATTGAATCGTATGCTAAAAAATTTTTAGGACATAAATATGTATGGGGTGCAACAGGACCAAAAACATTTGACTGTTCTGGATTTACACAAAAAATCTATCGTAAAACTGCCGGTATCAATCTGCCTCGTGTTTCAAAAGAACAAGCACAAGTTGGTACCTACGTTAAATACAATCGACTTAAACAAGGTGACATGGTTTTTTTTGACACAAGCAAAGAGCATACCGGAGAAGTCAACCATGTAGGAATTTATCTAGGGAAAAATAACTTTATCCATGCAAGCTCGGGTAAAAAAGCAGTGGTTATTACAAATTTTAATAAAAAGAAATTTTACAAAAACCGTTTTCTTTGGGGAAGAAGGGTACTAAAAGAGCAGAGCAATGAAAAAATTGCTGCTCTTTTACAGAAAAAGATTTCTGATATTTAATGCCGGCTACTTAAGAAACCCTTTTGCATAATCTTCTTGTAATGATTTATTTAACCAGTAAGCAACGTTAGCAAATGTTACATTTTTATTACCATCTTCATTGAGTAATCGATTAGCATCATTGGTTGCAAATCCTAGATGGTAAATACCGTCAGCTAAATTATTAATAATATTTTTATTATAACCTATACCTCTAGCACCGTCATTTTGTATTCTATGATAACCAGTCTCTTCACCATCTTCATCATCACCATGAAGCTCTGCCCACTCTGAGGCATAGTTTTCAACCAAATATTTATTTATAGCTTTAACTTCATCAATTGAAATGTAGTTATCAGTAGCAGCACCTGTTGTTTTAATTGCTTCAATAATCAGTTCATTCATACCGTTTGCTGCTTTAGCCCCTGCTCTCATATCATCCATAGAAACATTAAGAAGTAATCCTTCATCATTAAAGATATACGGTACAATTTTATCAAAAGTTGTTCCTGTGGTTCCTTCTACTTCTTGGTATTCATCATTATTGAATTTACCCTCTTCTAAATCTTTTTTCAATGAGCTGTCTAACCACCATGCGACTTTTTCAAATCGTTTATTTTTATTACCGTCTTCATTTTCCAGATTATCTTTAAATCGTGTGGGGAATCCTAGATGATACACTCCATCAGCAATGCTGTTCATGACATTGTCAGCATACATTCTAGTGGTTGCTCCATCATTTTGAACTCTGTGGTAACCGGTCTCTTCACCATCTTCATCATCACCATGAAGCTCTGCCCATTTATCTACATGATTTTCAACCAAGTAGTTATTAATGGTTCGAATATCAGCTGTGGTGAGTACTTGATCATTTCCTAAACCTTCTGCTTTTATTGCTTCAACAATCAGATGGTTCATTTCATTGGCAGCTGTTGCACCTGCTCTTAAATCACTCGTTGGTACACGTCGTAACAGACCAGTATCGGTTAAAATAACATTTACTATCATGTCCAATTTGGTTCCCGTTGTACCTTTCACTTCTTCATAAGTAGGATTCTCTAGTGCTCCACTTATAATGTCATTTTGAACCACTGTACCCAAATAATAACCAACGCTTGTAAAGCCAGTTGTTCTTTTACCGTTAGCATTGGTAAGATTACGATTTTTATTGGTTGAAGCAAATCCTAAATTATAGATTTGTCCCCATACATTTCGAACAGCATTGGTATTCATAGCAATGGTATGTGAACGTGGCTCTACCAAGGCATATGCAGCTCGTAAACTAACCCATTTATCTGTATGATTTTCAACTAAATAACGGTTTATTTCTAATGTATCAGCAATAGAAATTACCCCATCATTAGCCAATCCTTCAGCTTTAATGGCTTCATTAATTAAAGCATTCATTTGATTAATCGCCTCTTTGGCTTTGGTAATATCATCCGATGAAACTCTTGAATTAATAAGTCTGTCATTATTAATAATTTCATGAATTTGATCCAATCCCGTTGGTTCCATAATCTCAAATATTGCTCTATCTTGAGCTTTTAGTTCATCTAACGAAATTCCACTTTGCACAGAAACATTATCAATAACCGTTCCCAAACCATTATCTTGATCAGCTATCTCTTTAATAGTAATAGTTTGTTCACTTCCCGTACCGGTAAATTCAATGCCGTATTTTTCCCAATCTTTTGCAGGAGTAATTGTTAAAAGAGTTTGTCCATCAACAATCAGTTCAAAATCAGAAGAGCCTGCTTTTCGAGCATAAGCATCTAAACTAAATGTATAAGTTTCACCTTCGACAGTTGATATACTTTGAGTTAAACTGTTAACACTACTACGACCTACATCGAGTTCTGCTTTATAGGTTCCTTTGGTGGCTACTCGACCAATTTTATGATTCCATACTTCACCTGCACCATTCCAGTTGTCAAATTGAACCAATTTCCAATTTCCTCTATCTCTATCAATACTAAAGTTTTCAAAACTTCCATTTTTAACCAACTCTTCACCGGCAGTTAGCGAAGTTACTACTGTACTTAAAAGTGCTGTTGCCACCACGAAACTTTTTAAAGTGCTGTTTCTTTTCATTCTCAATCCTTTAATTTTCTTTATTAAAATAATTATAAATTGAAAAATGTGTCTTTTACCTGTCTCTTTGATTATTTTTTATGTTTTTTTTAAAATTTTAAATAATTCTAAATAGTGAACATACTTTTACAATAAAATACAACTAAAAATATTTAATTATATTGTTTATAACGTTTAAATCTCCACCCCATCATAATAGAACTCATCTAGTCCTTCTAGAAATGCCATGAGCAGTTCATCGGAACAGGCTTTAAAGTTCTTGTTGTCCTCTTTTCTGAAGAGTGATCCAACTTGTCGTTTACTTAGTTCTACATCAGCTAATGCAAAAATTATGACCAGTTCAGGCTCTTTAAGTTCTAAAGCTACCCGAAGCTTTTTTAGAATCAGATTGTTACTCAGTTCAAGCACTTCTACATCATCTTTTACTTGAGAGCTAGGTCCTCTTTTTAATAAAACCAAACCGTCTAAAAAAACACCTAACTCTTCATAGTCAGCCTTTACATAACCTTTGTCTTGATGGCGTTTTAAAATACTCTCTAAACGCTCTTTACTCATGGTATAATCAGCTAAAGTATAGGCTTTTAACATGCGCTCATTGTCTAAAGAGAGTGCTGTTTTAATCTTATATAATATATCATTTATTTTCATTAATGTGTTTTCCCCATCTAAATTTGTCTTTGTACCATCCATTCATA
Organism: bacterium; assembly: GCA_018822805.1. Classification (GTDB taxonomy): domain Bacteria; phylum Campylobacterota; class Campylobacteria; order Campylobacterales; family Sulfurovaceae; genus UBA1140. Next base: position 32,511 of record JAHJJU010000117.1, on the reverse strand, counting down.
TCGGATATGGTAACAGAATAAGCTTTTCCCGAACTGGCATGAATAAATTTGTCATTTCCCAAGTAGATACCGGAGTGATTCACGTGACCTTTTAAAGAGGTATCAAAAAAGACCAAATCACCTACTTTAAGAGCTTCTTTTGTAAGTTTCTGACCGGTAATATTAGACTGATCTAAAGAAGTACGAGGAATGCTGATACCTAAGTTTTTATGAACACCGTAAACAAAGCCTGAACAGTCAAAACTATCAGGTCCTATGGCTCCATCTTGGTAAGGTTTACCTAAATATTTTTTAGCCTCTTGAATAATAGAGTTATTCGACTCTAACAGTGTCATATTTTCAATAGAAACATTCGGTTTTCCCATGCAACCAATAAAAATACATGTAGTGAATAAAAAAAAGAGTCCATCTAAAATAACTTTGTGCATAACCTATCCTTTATCTTAAAAAAACACGTTTATCTTAAAAATACTCTTTCATAATTTGAGGAAAAAGTTTAATTGTCTTCTCTGCTTTATCTATTTTCTCTTGAAATATCGATGCTGAATGAGGAAAATCCTCTGCCAACTCTTTATAAATTTCCATTTTTCCTCGCATATGTGCTTCTAAAGCATCCAATACCAGCTGCATACGCTCTTGACTTACTGCAAACTTCATCAATAATTCAAACATGCGTTTTCTTGGGTGAATGGACATCGAATCTCCTGCTGATTGGGCAATATCTTTAATGTCCCAACGCGAAAGATAAATACCACTCACATGTGGTGCTACCAGCTTAGCATACAATGCTTCTGTATAGGAAGGGTAATCTCTTAAATCAACCTCTTCTTCGGTGGCACATGAACCATCGGCACAGAATGCATCACCATTTTTCATTGCCTCAAATTCGGCTCGTAAATCTTCTATATCTCTCATATATTTTTTCCTTTTATATCAAGGTTGGGATTAAATCCATATCTATTTTAGCCCCATACCATTGGTTTGCCAAAAGCATCATTTTGATTGCCAGTCGCATATTTTCATCAACAAACTCCGGCTTTTTAACAAGTTCATCAACCTTATCGTCCAAACATTCACCTACAACATTCCCATCTTCAATCTCTATGTAGTCCACAGAATTATAGGTCATGGCAGCACTGTTCATAATATCACAATACGCGACAGCACCCTCTTTAAACTCTTGTTCAAGTATCATTTTGTCAACTTTAGAATCAGCAACATTTTCCATGGTCGTATCAAAATGTTCATCTTTAATGTTCAAAGCAATACCGGTAGCATTAATACCATTCTCTTTTAATATGGCATTAAAATACTTTCTACACTTTCCTGTCTGTGCGTTATAACCTAAAATGGTACAAAGTTGCGTGTCTGGTTTGATCTCTTCTGGTTTCATATAAAGGTTCTCCTATTGGTTCAGTAATTGTGATTCTAACTGTACGATTGATGAATTAAAATCAAAAATCCATCTTTTTAGCATTCTCATGCAACTCCATTGCTTCATCTTCTTCAATTTTACATCGGAAGCACTCTTTTACGCCACCGGTATAAGTAAAGTAGTTTCCACACTCATTACAGCGTTGTATATCAAACTTTGCTAAAGTTCTCTGCTTTGGTTCAAAGAACTCTTTAATCTCAAAACCAGGTTGTAGTTGAATGGCATTTGGCTCACAAACATCATGACAAAGGTGACACTTTACACACATCATCGCATCAAAGTTAATGACTGAAAATTTCATATCCGAACTTAATGCACTTGTAGGACAGATACGATAACAAATTTGGCAGTTGGTACAAGACGCATCTACAAATTTTTGAGAGGTGAAACCAACATCTTCAGTAGCTAAAACCTCATAGACTTCCGGTCTTTTTTGTCGTTTAAGCAGAGAAAAAAGTAGTTTTCGTTTATCGGGTATTTTTTTATCTTTAATACCCATGATCACTTCACTATCTAACTCAAACTTTTTTAACTCATCTGCTTCTACTGCTTTATCAAAATCTTGTTTGCTTTTCATTGCCCCTTTAAGGGAAAGAAATGAACGTCTGTCTCGTACAGATTCTTCATGCTCTTGTTCTGTAATATCTGTCAAGGAATCAACTAAAATTTGCTTAGATGAAAAACTTGAAAGGACAAAGTTTGCTTCTTCTATGTTGGCTTCTATTTGATTATTTAACACCCCAGAGTCACCACCACAGGCACAGGCTTTGGCATCTAAAATAAGTGGTTCATCTGATCCCAATGCCAAAGCGATAAGGTGCTCAACACTTAAAACACTCAAACAGGGAAGCTCTGTTTTACACGCAAACTTATGCTCTTTTTTCTCTAATGCTCCAAAGAAAAAATTAATGGCTGAAAAATCACTCAAAGAGAAAGATTCTGTAGGACAAGAACCCACACATCCTCCACATTCAATACAGGATGAAGGAGTAAATGCCGGAATATTATCCACTATTTTTATGGTAGAAACAGGACAGATATCAACACATTTGGTACATTGGGAAAATTTACTGCTTGCCCTTACACAGCTACTTGGATCAAAATTTAAACTCATGACTAAACCAGTGCTTCCAATTGTTCACTCACATATTCATAATCACTCAATATAAACTCTAATGCCAACTCTGCACCATCGTGATAGAGTGGTGTTCTTGATTCACGTTTCATATTAATAAGATACATCGGTGCCCAATTTAAAAGATGGTCCTGTAAAAAACCTTTTTGAACTTGTAAAATTTCAATCATACCCTCTTTATCTTCGGCTTCATAAGCCTTCTTTAAAGCATCACAAAGCATGTACATAAACTCTAACTCTACTCCAATATGATCAGGGCTAACCACTCTGGCTTTGTCAAGATCAACCCTAAAATCAAATGAGTTATAAAGTGCTAAAACAGGGTTGTCTCCTCCACTCTCTATCATCTGATCATCACGAATATAAAAGGTCTCATACGGCACCAGGTGCAGTAAAAACAGATTGGTATAATCGACATCTATATATCGCTCTTTTAAAATGGTGTTACTAAACTCTTTTCGTTTATCCCAATTTTTATAGTTTGGAAACAGTTCAAGTAGTTCTGCACTGCTTTCTATCGACTTGAGAAACTCAGCATCAATTTCCGTGATCATCAATCTTGAAATTAATGCATACAGTGCAATACGATTCTCTATCTCTTCTTTTGTTATGTTCATACAAACCCTCTTTTTAACCTGAGTTCGACGGAATACCATAGCCACAATTTTACGAGGTTTTTCATAGGCAACGGCACATTTTTGCAGGACTAACAGGTTAATTCAAAAAAATGTGTCTAAGCATATGGGAAACCTCGTAAAACCCAAAGGGAAGTCTAAAAATAGACAATCTTTCCTAAATAAAATTCTTGAATTAGCTACGGCTAGTCCTACAAATTTAATTTTGAAAATCTTACCTATTTTTAGACTTTTGTGGCTATGGTATTCCGTCGAACTCAGGTTTTTATTAAAAAATATATTCTACTACATTAAAACTACATTTTCTTTAAATATAAGCCATAAACATTTCTAATAATAATAGACGTGTAAAATATAACTTAATTTGTTTCAGCAGTAATATTGCTCTCTAGTAATAGCTTAATTTCATTAAGCTCTGGATAAATTTTTACATTTTCTTTATCCAACTCAGTATAGAGTTCTAAAGACCTCTTTAATTTATTCTTAGCACCGTTACTATCGATATCTAAATAGAACATTCCATACAACATCCATGTTTCTGCTTGCTCCTCTTTTTGGTGGTACGTTTTTAACATCGATTCAAATGCAGCTCTGGCTTTAATGTACATTTTTCTCTCGCCTAAAAGTCTAGCATGAGCTTTAGCCACCTTAAAATTTTGTACCAAATCCAAAGACTGTTGATAATAACTCAAAGCAGACTCTATCCTCTTTTCTAAAATAGAAACGTGTGCCAAATATGCATAACTTACAGCCACGATTGCTTTAGAGCTTTTACGATTTTCAGTCTCGATACTTCGCCCCAACTTGATTGCTTCATTTAGGTTTCTTTTTGCCTCTATTAAATTATTCCCTTGTACTATATCTATCCATGCTGAACTTTGCAATGCTTGAGCCATCTTAGCATTGTATTTATAAGGCAATAGTAGATTAAGTTTTTCGTATTCACCAATCACCTCGTTGTACTTCTTCTTGGCTACAGAAAATTCTTTTTTATGACTGTAAAGTGAAGCCACATCATGCTGAATAAAAACCATATACGGACGATATATCTCAGGTTCCTTTTTGACCAATTCTTGATAAACAACTAAAGCTTTTTCATAATATTTTTGTGCTTCTTTAAATGATTCTTTTTTTGTATGTAACGTTCCCAAACTGTTTAAAGAGAGTGCCAAATATTGACGATATTGTGCCTCATTCTCTTTTACCATACCTTCAATAAGTAGTAAAGCTTTTTCATACGCTTTTAGTGCCAATTTTAGTTTATAGATAGACATATAGCTCTTTGCCAAACTGTTCAAAGTTTGAAACAGTTTTAAATTAAATACTTTAGGTTTTTTCTTAGATAATTTTGTATAAAGTTCAAGTGCTTCTTTTCGGACTTCTATGGATTGATTAAAGTCTCCCTTTTCATCATTGTAAAAATTGGCTAAAGTATTCAGCGACCATGCCAAGTTTTGTTCATGAAATTTAGGATTTTTACGAGCAAGCTTTCTATAAACAACTACCAAATCTTTATAAATTTTTTCAACATCATTAAGGTGGTCTATGGCTAGAAAAAAATTTGTACTTGCATCTGTTTGATTTAAATCTTCCTCAATATGCACCAATTTAGTCATGGTTAAAGCAGCAGCTGCAGCATAGTGTTCAAAATCTTTCTTTGCTAATTTTTGATTGATCTCTAAAGATTTTGAATAAGCCTCATCTGCTTTTACTAGCTCATCCATTTGTACATAAGCATCCCCCATATCAGCCAGAACATTTAGCATCTCTTCTTCTTTCAGCTGAGAGGTATGGGACTCTAATATTTTGTCATAACACTTTAAAGCATTTGAAACATTATTGTCATCAATAAATTTCGTTGCATAACGATGAAGCTCTTTAATACTTAAATTTAAATCTTCACTCATATTGGTATCCTTTAAGACAAACTGAATACCACTTTTTCCTTTAAAATTTTGAACCAATGCTTCACTACTGTACTCCTCTTTCATCGAATCAGGTACCATATCGGATATAACGGCTGTACTTATCTCCATAGCCTGCATGACCATGGCTTGTTCCGGTGTGTTCTCATTTTCAAAGCTCTCTTGCAGTGCTTTCAAAGTCTTTATGTCTATCTCTACTTTTTCTATAATAGGATCTTCATTTGTAGAAAGTTTTATTTTCTTCTCAATGGGTACATTTTTCATATGATTATAGTAATAAAATAGACTTGTACCTACAGCAGTAAGTAACAAAATAATAAATAGCATTCCTATCCGAAATTTAGCCCTACTTTCCCCTTGCTCTTGGTGGGGCTTCATTAATATTAATAAATTTTGAATCTCTTGAAACTCTTTTAAAAGCTGTTTGGCTTTATCCAACATTTCAATATCTTTGTGCCTTATAATGACAATACTTTTATTAACACCAATTTTGGCTGTAAAATGAAATCCATAGAGCTCTTTTTCCTCTAAAATTTTAATCATGTCCCATATGATTTTATTAACTTTCAGCGTGACACCATGAATATCAGCACCATACTTCATACCACCATGATAGATTACATCTGTACTCTCATAGGTATTTTTTTTATTTTTCCACAATGAAGTATCCTTTAAAATGTATTTAACATATAATATTAAAATAAACTTAAAGTATTTAGTTAAAAATGGAGAGAAGAAAGAGTAGCATGGGCAGAGATGTGCCCATACTTACTGTATAAATTAATCCGTAATCTTAACAGCATACGCTTTTGCTGAAAGTTTTGGACCTGTTCGTTTCATGTGTGTTGGTCTTCTTAATGTATCAGAACTGTTAAGTGGACGTGTTAATTTGTCCCTCCACGCTTGGTAAACTTTCATGTTGTTCTCATAGTTAACATAAATATCACCAATTTGGTCATCAGCTCCAGCCAATTCAATGCTTACTTTTTGATGCCATGCATGATTACCTGCAATTGGATCCGGATGTGATGGAGCTACAGCATTTTGCCAAGAACCACTTAATCCATCCCACCAGATATTATCAAGATCTTTGTTGTACTCTTTAAACTGCCAACTATCTTGACGCTCCATCATACCTGCATCAATACCTTGTTTTGGTTTAAGTGTACCAATTTTACCATCCATTGTCATATCATAAAGTGGTGCTCCAAGCCCCATTACCCCTAGTTTATGACTAAATCCTGGAATTTCAACAGCATTTTTAAGTTTCCATCTTCCGGCGTGATGTGAGTTCGCCAATACCCCTGGCATGGTGGCTTCCGTTGGAACAGCCATCGCAATAAAGTAACCTGATTCCAATTCTGAAAGCGTATCAGTAATGGTCACTTTAATAGCATCTCCCTGTTTAATGTTCAATCGTTTTGCATCATCAGTATTGATCCAAACTGGGTTATGGTTTTGAGAAATCTCCATAAGGTGTTTAGAGTTTACTGAACGTGTATGGATATTATACGGTAATCTAAATACAGTATTCAATGCAAACTCATTCTCTTTTTCCATATGATCATGGTGAACTTGTGTAACAAGGTGAATCATTTTCTGTCTATCTTCTTTATTGGTTGGATAAATTGGTACAGCATATTCCGGCCATTTCCATTCAGCAAACCACTCAGAGAAGAACTCCAATTTTTTACTTAAGGTATGGAATCCATCCATAATTTCACCATCAATTTCAACACCAATAGCCTGTTTTTCACCTTTATGCTCTACCATTAAAGTTCCAAACGCATCTTTTTCCACTTCATCAATAGGATACTTATGTCCATGTGCAATATAGCTATCACCTTCTTTTTTAAGTGGTCGCTCTTGTGGTCTATAGATGTTATCCTCTTCTAACCATGTACCCATATCTCTCATTAACTCATAGTTAGGATACTTAGAGTCTTTGTACTTAGGGTTTGCAGCAGCTGCTTTTTTTAAGTTCGGTAGGTTATCAAATGCTGCTTGATACCACTCTGGAATCGTTACCGTTTTAGTTGGATCCTCTTTTGAAGTCCAGTATTTTCTCATACCTAAACTTCCATCAGCATCAACATACTCAGCAATAAGCGTTGCCCAGAACTCAACCTCTTCCCAAACTTCACCAAGACCGGCAGCAATATGTGCTTCTAGTGTTCCTCTTGCTGGATTTTTAGGTTTCCATCCCATTTTTTCTAATGCTACTCTAAGTGCCGGTTGTCTAAATGATAACCATCTTGATGGTTGTGTCGCTTCAGAATGTTGATCATGTCGCTCACCTGCTAATCCAACAGGTAATACATAGTCACAATACCAGTTGGTCTCAGACCATGTTGGTGAAAGGTTAAATGTAAGTTCCATTTTATCTTCACGTTTTAATGCTTCAATCCATCTAAATCCATCTGGGTTAATCCAAACTGGGTTATAAATTCTTGGAATATACACAGCCAATTTTGAAGGAACATTTAAACCTTTAGCCTTCCATTTGTCTCTCCATTCATCATCCAACAATAGGTGTGGTAAAAGGTGACTCATCTCGTACGTACTTAAAGGGTACTCAGGTGGCCATGCCAATTCATTCCATGCATCAACTTTTGCAGGTGCTTCCCCTGCTTGGGTTGCCTTATCTCCTTTACCATTAACTGAGATAACATGCCAATGGTGTAGACCTACGCCACCTTTATCTCCAGCCATTGCTCCACGAAGTACAAATGGTAAAAATGCTGAACGAGCAATCATCCAACCACCACGGTGAGCAATTGGTCCAGCTCTCCAGATATAGGTTGCAACTCTTGCACCGGCATCAATGAACATATCGTAAAGTTTTTCAACTGTTCGAGCTTCAATTCGACACTCTTTGGTTACAAAATCAAGGGTATAAGGGCTATACATTTCAGAAATCATCCCAATAAAATCTTCATAGCTATCACCTTGTGGTACCGACTTAATATATTTTTTCTCAACAAGCAGTGCTAAATACTCTTTATTTGCCATGAGTCTGTCCCAGTTCACCCAACTTTTTACAAAATTGTGATTTACCAGATCTTCACCATTAAGACCTTTTTCATTAAGAATTCGATTTGCAAGATAAAGGTAAAGTGCTGTCTCTGTTCCCGGCCAACAAGGAACCCATAAATCAGCCATACCGGCTGAGTTTGACATACGTGGATCCATAACAACAAGTTTGGCTCCTCTTTTTCTAGCATCAGCAATTCTACCGGCTGCTTGTTGGAAATAGTGACCGGCATCAGCTGCGTGAGATGATTGTAAGAAAATCAAATTGGCATTTGACCAATCCGGTGAATTTCTATCATCATTCGTCCATTGAATGGTTCCTTGTCTCGCACCTGCAGAACAGATGTTGGTATGTGAGTTCCATCCATCAACACCTAGTGACTGAGGTACTCTAGGTCCAAATCCATTCTCATTTGGTCGTCCTACTTGGTACATAATGAGTTTTTTAGACATCTCATCACCCACTTTAAGGGTGTCATGCATTTTTTGTCCAATCTCTTTCATGGCATCATCCCATGAACTTCTTACCCACTTACCTTCACCTCTTTTACTTCCCGGTGCCCTTCTTAATGGGAAAGGAATTCTATCTGGATCATACATTTGTGATTGTGTTGCATACCCTTTGGCACAGTTACGTCCACGGCTACCTGCATGAAGTGGGTTACCCATGTATTTTTTAACTTTAAGATCTTTTGGATTTTTAGTTGTTTTGTACTCACCAATATCAACCCATGCAGTTAAACCACATGACGCTTCACAGTTTGAACATGCAGTTGGTACCAACATGTATTCAGTCGCTTTAATTCCATCGGGATTCTCAGCACTCTGAACACCGTTTCTACCTGTACCACCACGTTTCCAATCTTGTCCATCAAGTTCAGTAAAACTGTCCCACTGATCAAAAGGTGGATAAAATACCAAGTTCTCCGGTGTTGATGTAAATTTGGTATCCTCAGCAAAAGCCGGTGTATCTACAATGGTAGAAAATACACCCTTAGCTACAGCAGCACCGGCTACTGCATACGTTGTTCCCTTTAGGAATGTTCGTCTGCTTTCAAAAAAAGAAGATTTATTGTTATTCATTTTCTTTGTCATCTATATTCTCCTTAACTTAACGGTATCATTTGTGGAATTTCAAGCCACGTACTTTTTGCAAGGTAAAGACCAATAATTGTCGTTACTGCTGCAAACTTCATCATTGTTCTGTTCTCTTCTCTTAAAGAACCCATTGCAATAAAGAATGGAATAATGTATCCTAGAACCATTGCTGCCCAGAATTGTAAGTTGTATGATCCACCTGAATGAACATACGCTATTGTCGCTTCAATTTCTGATGCTTTATACGAGAAGAAGTATTCTCCCATGTACATTAAAAATGAGAAGAAAACTGAAAGAGCCAATACCATAGCTAAATCTTTTCTAGCTTCTGCTGACCATTTTTCAGCGATAAGTAATAGTGTTGCTGAACCAACCATAAAGGCTGCCATTAACATCTGTACCAACTCTGCCGGTGCTGCCCATAATTCTCTGGCACTTGACTGTGCCATAATAACAGCCGTATATAGTGTTACCGGAATCGCAAGAAATACAACAAATGGGAAGATTTTTTCATACAATCCACTTTTTGCTCTTACTGCTTTAGCAATACCACAATGTCTTCTGCAATCAGGAAATTGATCTAAGGCACCGATCAGTGCCATTAACGTCACAAGCCCTGTAAAGAGTGATGCCATCCATGCACCAACGGTAATGGCTGATGTCCAGTGTGGGTGTAAAAAGATGTTTACCATTCTTAGTGGCTGGTGTAAATCGACCAATGTAAACAATAAAAATACATTTAATGCAATAAAAGAAATAAGGGGCATCAACCATCTAAGGTTCGGCATGTCCTCTTTTTTATGTCTATAAAGTAAAAATGCACCCACAAGTATTACACCTGTACCGATACTTTTAGCCCACATGTTAAGTGTAATCATCCAACCCCAAATAATTCCTGGAAGTGCAACATCAAGCGTTACAACTGCTTTGGTTGCCTCTATAACTGTACCGTGATCCATTAGTGTCCTCCTTCTTTTTTATCATGAGTTTCGACATCATTTGACATATCAACAAAGCCCTCATTTTTTAAATGATCATTATGTCCACCAAAAATAGGTGCAATAAATCTATCTAATATAGAGTGATGAGGATCACCTACATGGTCAAGATGTGTAATGTTATTAAACAGTCCATAACCTTCAATTCTTTCGTGAGCTAGAGGATTAAGTGTTTGATTACCACCACCAACATAATAGTGTTTAGGATCTGTATGTTTTTCAGGTTTTCTTACCTGAACTGCACCTTGATGTTCCATAATATATCGTGAAATATGAGAAGTCTCATCTTCAACATCACCAAAAATATTGGCTTCAACAGGACAGGCAACAACACAAGCCGGCATCATGCCACCTTCTATTCTATGTGCACAATAGGTACATTTGTCAGCCGTATTTGACTCTGGATCCATATAGATCGCACCATAAGGACACGCCATCATACAACCTGCACAACCAATACATCGCTTACTGTCAATGTTTACAATACCATTATCTAAATAATGTAATGCCGATACTGGACAAATTCGCTCACAAGGAGCATTTTCACAGTGGTTACATCTTAATGGTGTAAACGAACGTGAGGTATCAGGGAAAGACCCTATATCTATATATTTTACACGTAAACGCCAAGAGCTTAATGGCACTTCATTTTCAACTTTACAGGCAATCTCACATCCTTTACATCCCATGCAAAGATTAAGATCGACTAAAAAACCTAATTTCATGTTTCCTCCTCATTTTTATAATTATCATAAGTTACGATTATTTTTATAAATAACCTTATTTATACGAACAATATACTATATTGTTTTAGGTTAATAGTTAATGATAAAATTAATTATTGTCACATTTAAGAGAGGAATAAGATAGAGTGTGAAGTTTTTTCTATACGGATGTAAATAATTGAAATACTGTCCATAAAATTTATTGATGATTAAAAAAATACGTTAAAATGAGCAACCATGTTAAAAGAAAATCTTAATTTAAAAGAAGCCTTACATAATTATATAAATCTACTCCATCAAGAAGAATATTTTAATGCCCATGAAGTACTTGAAGAAGCATGGCATCCTCTACGAAAAAAAAATCATCCCTTAAAAAACCTCGTCAAAGGCTTAATTAATGGTGCTATCTGTTTTGAACATCTTAAAAGAGATAGAGAAAATTCTTATAAAAAAGCATCCAAAGTCATTAACTCATTTGAACGTCATAAAGGATTGTGCGTGAATGGGATTGAACATTTTGAACTGTTTGAAGAGGCGTGTTTTAAAGTTGAAGCATTAAAAAAATTACATCAACTGTAGGGTGTCATTTTAATGCACCATTTTATATAGAAATCATGGTGCAATAAATTGCACCCTACTTACTCTCTCCTGCAAAAGGGAGTAAAGCACTTGCCCATGTTAATCCACCACCAAAGGTATCAAGCAACATCAGTTCACCTTTTTTAAGACGTCCCGACTCATAAATATCGTTAATTGCCATTGGAATAGAAGCTGCTGAAGTATTTCCATACTTACCAACGGTTAAAACCACTTGTTCCTCTTTCATTTTTAATGCATCGCCCACTGCTTTAATGATTCGATAATTGGCTTGATGAGGAACAAAATGTGGAATATCCTCTGCTTTTATCTCATTTTTTGCCAAGATATCTTTAACATCCTTGGTCAAAGTTTTAACGGCCAATTTAAAGGTTTCATTACCTTTCATTTGAACAAAATTAAGCCCTTGATCAATCACTTGTTGAGAGGCAGGATATAACGCACCTGGAGCAGGTGTTACTAAAAAATCGGAATAAGAACCATCAGCAGAAGCATGAACATCAATCATTGCTTCAGATTTATCTTCAGTTGCTGAAATTACAGCAGCACCGGCACCATCACCAAACAAAATACAGGTCGTTCGATCGGTATAGTCAACTATTGAAGAAAACTTTTCTGCACCAATAATAAGCACATGTTTTTTCATACCCGATTCGATAAACGCTTTTGCCACCGACAAAGCATAAACAAAGCCACTACAAGCTGCCGAAATATCGAAAGCTTGGACATTTTTAATACCAAGTTTATCGGAAATAATACACGCTGTAGCCGGCATATTAAAGTAATCAGGAGTCACCGTGGCACAAACAACCAAATCAATATCAGAACTCTCTAACCCAGCTCTTTCTATGGCCAATTTAGAAGCTTTAGCAGCCATATCACTGGTTACTTCATCACTGGCTGCTATACGTCGTTCACTTATCCCTGTACGTTTTATAATCCACTCATCACTGGTGTCGACCATCTTTTCAAGATCGGCATTACTTAATATTTTAGAAGGAACATAAGCTCCAATAGAATGAAATTTTGCGTACATTATTTACCTTATGCGTTGTTTTTAGTGAGTAACTCTTCAATAGCTTTATTTACACCTAAATCATGATAAGCCATTGCTTGGAAAATGGCATTTTTAATCGCCTTTGCGTTACTCTTACCGTGTGATATAATAGCACAACCCTTAACTCCAAGTAAAGGTGCACCACCATATTCTGCGTAATCTACCTTCTCTTTGAGTTTTGTAAACACTTTCTTCTTCATCATAAATGCTCCAATCTTTGCTGGAATCGATTTACGAATTTCTGTTTTCATTAAATCAAAAACGGTTGAAACCACACCTTCACTCGCTTTAAGTACGATGTTACCGGTATAACCATCACAAACGACTACATCAACTGAACCATTAAAAATATCTGATCCTTCAACATTGCCTTTAAAACCTGGAACTTTATGCATCAACTTAAATGCTTCTTTGGTTAAAGCATTTCCTTTACTGTCCTCTTCTCCATTAGAAAGAAGTCCAACGGTTGGATTACTTAAACCTAAAAGTTTTTGTGCATACACCTCACCCATCATAGCAAACTCATAAAGATTTTGAGCTGAACAATCAGTCACGGCACCCACATCTAATAGTAAGGTTTTTGCTCGAAGTGACTTGTTTGGCATGATGGTTGCCAACGCTGGTTTTGATATGTGAGGTAATCTTCCTATACGGAGTGTAGCTAACGTCATGGTTGCACCGGAGTGTCCTGCTGAAACAACACCATTAGCTTGAGCATCGCGAACCAACTCAACTGCCTTATATATGGATGACTCTTTTCGTTTTAAAGCTTGTGTAGCTTGATCACTCATAGAAATCACATCTGTAGATTCTACAATTTCAACTTTATCAAGATAATATTGAGGGAGGAATGAAATAATTTGTTCTCTATCTCCTACAAGTATAGGAATAAAACTTTTTTCGTCAAGTGCCTGAATAACACCTTCTATGATAGGTTCGGGACCGAAGTCCCCACCCATTGCATCAATAGCAATTCTAATCATAAGAACTACTTACTACGCTTTTGCTGTGTTGTATTCACCAGTTGTCATGTTCATATGGTGAGGCATTCTCCATGTACCATCTGCATCTTTTACAGGTCTTGGTAATGTTAATTTATAATGCGTTCTTCTTTTTGCCGATCTAGTCTTACTGACTCTTCTCTTAGGTACTGCCATTTTTTATCCTTTGGAAAATTATTACTATTTTAAAATTCAAATTCTAGTTCTTCTTCACTCTCTTCACACTTTTTACAGTAGTGATAAGCGTTCTGAACAGAAGCAATTTCACTTTGAACAATAAATTCAAGATCGATTACCCCATCAATAAATTCGATTATATCTAAATCATCTTCAGTCTCAATAACTTCATCACTTAAAGTTAAATTAAGAGGTGACTTCATATCATAGTGATACGCTTCTCCACATCTATCACAATGAAGTTCAAGAATGCCGTCAAGGTTTCCCTCTAGTTTGAGTCGATGATAACCACTTTTTGCCAGTGTTCCTTCTAATGAAACGTTTGAAACGCTTAAAGAGAAGGGTTTTTTAGTCTGACCAACTTTATCAAAAACTATTTTCACAGTTTAAGACCCTTATACAAGCTCTCTTTGTGCAAAGAAAAAGTTAATTTCGTTAACAGCATTCTCCACAGAGTCAGAACCATGAACAGCATTTGCATCAATACTCTCTGCAAAGTCAGCTCTGATTGTACCGGCTTGGGCTTCTTTAGGATTCGTTGCACCCATTAATTCTCTGTTTTTAGCCATTGCATTTTCACCTTCAAGTACCGTTACAACAACTGGTCCAGAGATCATAAACTCTACAAGATCCTTAAAGAAAGGTCTCTGGGCATGAATTGCGTAAAATGCTTCTGCATCTGCTTGACTCAATTGAATCTTTTTAGTTGCTGCGATTCTAAGGTCTGCTGCTTCAAATCTCGCAAGAATTTGTCCTACTACATTTTTAGCTACTGCATCTGGTTTAATGATTGATAATGTTTGTTCCACGATTTGCTCCATAAGCTAGTGATTCCGGTAATTCTGACCACTACTAAAGTATTTTGAGCTGGAATTATATCAGAAAACTATTAAATAAAAGGTTCATAAAAAAGAAAAAATTGAAATTGATAACGAAGATGTAACTTGTAGTTTAAAGTAACTACTGAAGTTAAATTATAGAGAATAACAAATCATAGCTAAAAAGCCATGATTTGTAGCACACGTAGAGACTTAGTCTTCAACTACGTTTGTACCTGCTTCACCTCTATCCGGGTGTAGGGTTAAACCATCTTTAGGCTCATCCCATACGATACAATCTTCAGTTGGACAAGCTTCTGCACATGCTGGAGTATCAAAGTGACCTACACATTCAACACACTTATCTTCGTATACGTAGTAAATCTCTTCTCCCGTTGGGTTATCATCTTCATCTACGATAGCTTCTGTTGGACATTCGTCAATACAAGCTGCACAATTGATACAAGTATCTAAAATTTTTACTGCCATTTTCATTCCTTAATTTGAGTTTCCAAACTATAGCAAAAGTAGTTTAAATAACCCTTTAATGATTAACATTAATTTTTATTATTGTATCGATAAGTAGCTTTTTATCTCATCGACACGATTGGTCATTTCCCAAGTAAAACCTTCATTCTCACGACCAAAATGTCCATAGGCTGCTGTTTTCTTATATATCGGTCTTAAAAGGTCAAGTTCCTTTATAATACCGGCTGGAGAAAGATCAAAAAGCTCTCGTACACAAGCTTCAATTTTTAACTCTTCCACCTTATTGGTTCCATGTGTATCCACCATAATCGAAACAGGCTGAACCACTCCAATGGCATACGCTATCTGAATCGTTACTCGATCAGCCACACCGGCAGCTACCAAGTTTTTTGCTACATACCTTGCTGCATATGCTGCCGAACGATCCACTTTTGTAGGATCTTTACCGGAAAATGCTCCACCACCATGAGGACAAGAGCCACCATAAGTATCTACAATAATTTTACGACCGGTTAAACCGGCATCACCTTGAGGACCACCAATGACAAAACGACCTGTTGGATTAATATGATAAATAATATCATCACTAAGCAATTCAGCCGGTATTACCTCTTGAAGTACTTCCGTCATAACAGCCTTCGAGAGAACTTCATGCGTTATCTCATCATCATGTTGGGTTGAGACAACAATGGTATCAATGGCTACAGGTTTATCGTCAATATATTTAACACTCACCTGTGCTTTACCATCGGGTCTTAAAAACGGAACTGTACCGTTTTTTCGAACCTCTGCAAGTTTAGCCGTAATTTTATGTGCTAATAGAATCGGTAAAGGCATAAGTTCAGGTGTCTCTCTGCACGCATAACCAAACATTAAACCTTGATCACCGGCTCCAATCTCTCCGGATGCCTGATCAACACCTTGGTTAATATCGGGACTCTGTTCTCCAACCCCATTTAAAACACCGGCACTACGATAATCAAATCCAAACGCTGCATTGGTATAGCCAATTTCACGTACTACTTCACGTGCAATATCTTGCATAGGAGCATACGTATGCGTTTTCAATTCACCTGCTATAATACAAAATCCATTACTGAGTAATGTTTCACAAGCTACTCTGGCTGTAGGATCTCTTTCTATAATATAATCTAAAATCGCATCACTCACTTGATCTGCCATCTTATCCGGATGACCCTCTGTAACTGATTCACTGGTAAAAATGTACTCTTTTGCCATTTTTTATTTCCTTTTACAATAATTTGTTATTTTTAAATATTTATTTTAACTTCAATCATCTTCGATAATGATGGATAAAAAGGAAGATAAAAAATCCTCCTATAGTATTTAATCCTCAATCCTCTTAGCCAATTGTTCAGGTAAAAGTCCTAAAGACTCCTCTACCAATTTCGTATTTCCATGGGTAATAAATGTATCATCATACTCAAATGTTTCAAGCTTTATATCCCTAATATTTTCTTCATTTAAACACTCTAAAATGGCTGAACCCACACCACCCATTTTTGCACTGTCAGAGAAAACAAACCACTTTTTATGTGTTTTTGCCAACTCAATTAATCTCTCTTTATCCAATGGTTTCACAAAACGTAAATCCAAGATGGTTGGATTTCCTTTAAGAAGCTCAGCTGTTTGAAGGGCACGACCTACACCATTTCCGTAACCAATCAATAAAACGTCTGAACCCTCTTGAATTGTATGAGATTTCCCCAATTCAAACGGCGTAGTATCTTCATCGTAAGAAGAGAATGCTCCTCTTGGGTATCTAAAGGCACATGGTGTAGGGAAATCTTTAGCAAACTCCATTGCCAATTTCATTGTACCATCACTTGAAGGGGCAAAAATGGTCATGTTTGGAATGGCTCGTAGATAAGAGATATCATAAACACCTTGATGCGTTTCACCATCTTCACCCACTATTCCTGCTCTATCTATCGCAAAAGCAACACCCAAATTCATTAAACAGATATCATGAATGACTTGATCATACCCACGTTGTAAAAAAGTAGAGTATAAAGCACAAAATGGTTTAAATCCCTCTTTTGCCAACGGTCCCATTGAGGTTACGGCATGTTGTTCAGCAATAGCAACATCCCAAAAACGCTTCGGATATTTTTCTAAAGCTGCACTCATTCCTGTTCCACTTGGCATGGCTGCTGTCACTCCTACCACTTTATCATCTCTATCAGCCAATTCTAGTAAAACATCTGAAAAAATTGCTGTAGCAGCTTTTGCTGCTGATTTTTTTAATGCACTACCTGAATTCAAATCAAAAGCTCCAACCCCATGCCAATGCTCTTTACCCACACCTTCAGCGACCTCATACCCTTTGCCTTTGGTGGTTTGAACATGAATAATAACAGGACGTTTCATCTCTTTAGCCAATAACAATGTCTCTTTAAGTGAAGCCATATTATGACCATCAATAGGTCCAATGTACTCTAAGCCCAACTCTTCAAACAAAATTCCGGGAGTAATCAAGTGAAAAGACTCTTCAAATCTTTTTGCTAAATAGGTAGCACCTTGTGGAAGATTCTCTAACATCTCTTTGGTTTTTGTTTTAAACTTTTGGTAAAAAGGTGAAGCCATGGATTGCGATAAAATACGACTTAAGGCTCCAATAGGAGAAGCAATACTCATCTCATTATCATTCAAAATAATAATGGCTGGATACTTTCGATCTCCCAATTCGTTCATGGCTTCATACACCATACCGGCACTCATACTCCCATCACCAATCATAGCAAGAGGAACACGATACCCCTGCTCGCCATTTAAGGCAATGGCTTTGGCTGCACCCACAGCCAAAGAGATAGAAGTTGAACTGTGACCGGCCATATAGTAGTCTGTATCTGACTCTTTGGGTTTGGTGTACCCACTAAGCCCACCAAATTGACGTAAGGTATCAAACTCATCCCATCTATCTGTGACTAATTTATGGGCATATGCTTGATGAGAAACATCAAAAATAAAAGGATTTTTTTGGGCATCAAATACAGCATGCATCGCCACAATAATATCGGTTGCTCCCAATGTTGAACTTAAATGTCCTCCATTTTTACTTACGGTTTCTAAAATTTTTTGACGCACCTGCTTAGCTATAGCCTCTAGCTCTTTAATGCTTTTGTCTTTTAAATCTCCAAACTTGTTCATGTTAACACCTTCTTTAAAACTGCAAAAAGTCTATCATTTTGTTCTTTAGTTCCAATGGTAATACGCACAGCATTCATCTTGTATGATGCCAAGTTACGAATAATCACACCCTCCTTAAAGAGTTCATCTGCAATTTTTGTTGAATTCATGTCGTCATTAAAAAGGTAGGTAATAAAGTTGGTATAACTCTCAATATATGAGAAACCATGCTCTTTTGCAAAGGTCTCATAGCGTGGTAACTCTTGCTGATGAAGGGCTATTGATGCCTCAATAAAGGCTTCATCTTGACACGCTTCAATGGCTGCAAGTAAAGAGAGTGTGGTAATGTTAAACGGTGGTCGCATTTTGTACAGTTCATGAATCAAAGCAGCATTTGCAATACCGTATCCTACACGCATACCTCCCAAACCATAGGCTTTAGAGAAGGTACCAAGATAAATAACATTATCAAAACCGATAAGATCATTAGGTGTAATACGGTATCTTTCATCACGTGCAGCTGCATACTCCATATACGCACCGTCAACCACCACAAGTGTCTCTTGATCTACAGCATTTATAATTTTTAAAACATCCTCTTTACTCGTTGCATCACCCGTTGGATTGTTGGGAGTACAAAGGTAGACAATTTTTGGTTTATGTTCATTATAGGCTGCTATAAACTCATCTACCTTGTGCTCATAGGAAGGTGTTCTAACAATATTCGCCCCCATCTGCTTTGCATAAATCTCATACATGGCAAAGGTTACTTGTGACATTAAAACATTATCCCCTTCACTTAACAAAGCACGAGAGACAAATTCTAAAACTTGATCTGATCCTGCCCCTATAATAATGTTTTTATCACTTACATCAAATTTAGTTGATAGTGCAGCTTTGAGTTCAAACATACTGTCATCAGGGTATAAAAAGGCTTTATAGGCATTGTTCGCAATGGCCTTGGCCACTTTAGGACTACAGCCTTTTGGATTTTCATTCGATGCCAATTTTACCACATCTTTTGGATCAATACCAAACTCTCTAACCACCAACTCTATAGGTTTTCCGGCTTCATAAATTTGTATCTCTTTCAGTGCGTCCTTAAATTTCATTACTATCCTTTACTTTTAAATATCATCATTCTCTTTGACGTATGAACCCAATACTTTAACAAAGCCCTGATGCTTTTCAATGATTTCGGCTATCTCTTTGTCATCCTGATGTCCATTAAACTCAATAAAAAATATTGATGTTCCTTCAACAATATGCGATTTTATCTTCGTTAAATTAACATGGTATTTTTCAAAATCATTTAAAAACTCCACCAAAGAGCCCGGAGTATTAGGTAAACGTACCAACATAGATGTTTTATCATCACCCGATGGTAAATTATCAAAATTACTGACGATAAAAAATCGTGTCATATTATCGGCACAATCTTCAATGTTTTCAAATAAAATTGGTAAATTGTACATTTTTGCTGCTACATCGGCACAGATGGCTGCAGAACCCTCTTCCGTCATGGCTAATTTTGCAGCTTTTGCAGTAGATTCTACAGGAATAAGTTCCACTTCATCCAAACCAAAATCTTGTAAAAAATTATGACATTGATCAAAAGCAATATCTTTAGAGTATATTTTTTTAATATCTTTAATAGTATCACATCGTGTTGCTAAGGTATGATGAATCGCTACAAATACTTCGGCAATAATTTTTAAATCATAATCATTTAAACAGCTCAGTGTATCACTCACAATGCCATTTGAAGAGTTTTCAATAGGAATAACACCAAACTTGGCTGAGCCCCTGCTCACCTCTCTAAATACACCTTTAATAGACCCCACCGGCCAATAGGCACTCATGGCTCCAAATTTACTCTCTGCAGCCTGATGTGTAAAACTCGCTTCCGGTCCAAGATATGCAATGGCTTCAGGACGTTCAAGGTTTCGTGCTACGGCAAACAGTTCTAAGAAGAGTGCATCAATGGCTCCATCCGTTAATTTTCCCTTATTTTGTTTTTTTAAACGATTTAAAATGGACTGTTCACGTTCCGGACGATAGATGGGGGCACCTGTTGTATTTTTTAATTCTCCAACCTGATGAACATACTCCATTCGTCTGTTATAAAGTTCTAAAAGCTTGTCATCAATGTTGTCAATTTCAACACGCAACTCATCTAATGTCATTATTTTTCCTTTACCTATTCTCGTTCCCACGGTCTCCGTGGGAACGAATTATGGTGCAATGAATTGCACCCTACGATTGCCAACTTGTGTCACAACTCACTTCAAGGCGTACTTGATCTTCAAAACGCTCACGTTCACGAATCAAATAATCTTTTCCATCAAGAACAGCAACTTCGGCTGCACGTCCTCTGGTATTGTAATTACTGGACATTGTAAATCCATAAGCACCGGCACTATGAACCACGATGATATCGTTATGATTCATTGGGGGAAGTGCCACATCTTTTCCTAAAAAATCACCACTCTCACAGACTGGACCTACCACATCTGCTGCTGTTGATTCACCCTCTTTTTTGACGGCTTCTATTTTATGATAGGCATTATAAAGACTTGGTCTAAGAAGATCATTCATTGCTCCATCCACTATAACAAAACGTTTGTCACCATTGACTTTTTCATAAAGAACTTTGGTTAAAAAAATACCTGAATTTGCCATCATGTAACGACCTGGCTCAGATAGAATGGTTAAATCCAAGCCTTTTAATTTTTGAACAATGGCTTGAGCATAAGCCTCTGGTTTGATTGTTGTTTCATCATTGTAAACAACACCAAGCCCTCCACCAACATCAAAAAATTTAATGTCAATATCAATTGCCTTTAATGAGCGTACCAAATCAGCTACAATCTCACAAGCCTCACTAATGGGTGCCAACTCGGTTAACTGAGAACCAATATGAAAGTGAATACCCACAGGATTTAAGTTTTCAGATTTTTTGGCATAAATATACATACGTTTTGCAGCATCCAGACTTACACCAAACTTATTCTCATGTAACCCGGTAGAGATGTACGGATGGGTTTTAGGATCAACATTAGGATTAACACGAATAGAGATACGTGCTTCAACACCAAGCTCTTTAGCAATCATCTCAACCCGTTTCATCTCTGCTTCACTCTCAAGATTAATCAATAAAATATCAGCTTCTAGGGCTGCTCTTATTTCAGAGTCTTTTTTACCCACACCTGAAAAAATAATACGATACTTCTTAACCCCTGCTTTCAAGGCACGTTGCACTTCCCCTATGCTCACACAATCAGCACCGGCACCAAGGTTGGCTAGATGGCGAATAACAGCCAAATTAGAGTTCGATTTGACAGCATAGGCTACCAATGATTTTTTTCCATCAAAAGCACCTTTAAGCTCTTCGTATCGTTTTGTAATATTATTGAAATCATACACATAGAGTGGGGTGTCATACTTTTTGACTAAAGTGCTTATATCTAAACTCATGATAAATCGTTCCTAATTATTGTAGTGGTCGCGATTTTATCTAAAATTTGGTTACAGATGGTTAATAAGGAAAAGTACTTAAATTCGTTTTTGGGATTTCGAAAGTGTATAAAAAGCATAGATCCACAGCAAGATAATCGGTAAAATAATGACCAATTCAGGATTAACCGTTCCATTCCCACCAATACGCTGTAAAGCAAATAAAACACCCCAAATAAAAAGTGTTCCACCTAATGCTTTCATGGTAGTTGCCCCAATATTCATATAGCGTGCATGAAATGGAAAACGGAAAAAAAGAATCATTAACAACGCTATAGAAAAGAGTGGCATAACCACTTTACTGTACATATCAGCACGTACAGCTTCTGTTCCTAAACCTTGATTTTCAAGCAGTCTCTTTGCCATAAAACTTTCAGAGAGTGTTAAATTCTTACCATCATAAATTGATTTCAAAATTTTTGGTTGATACTCTTTTAAGGTATGTAAAATTGAAATATGTTCCACTTTTAAACGTTGATTACCCAAAGTATCTACTATTTTACTCTTTTTAACAACATCAGAAGCAACCCATTCATAGATATTGTACCATGCCTCTTTAGCCGTAAATGTCTCAACAACTTGATTATCTTCCATTTTAAAGATGGTAAGATTTTCCATTTTGTAGCGTTCAGGAATCAATGTTCGAATATAGACAAAACTGTTATCATATTTAAAAAAGAGATCTTCTGTTTTACTCATGGTATATTGATTTTTTTGTACCATTTCTGCTGTATCATTGGCTGTAGCAAATGAAGTAAAATTTAATCCTAAGAAGAGTAAGTAGGTTGCCAATCCAACCACAAAAAAAGGTTTAAAAAGCTCTCTTCGTGTCACACCTAAAGCGTAAAACGAAGCGATAGTATTTTGTTTAATGAACAAAATTTTTGTCCAGATACCACCAAAAATAATTGCCAAAGGATAAAGAAGACTTAATGACTCTTGCCATTTAGAAAAAGCATATAAAACTTTAATGTTAAACGAGCCCAAAGAAGTACCGTTCATTAGGTAATCGAGTCCTGTAAATAATCCTGTTAACCCCATTAAAATAATAAGCATATTTTTTACATAATGTAAAGCAACATACTTAAAAAACATCGACTTAGACCTCAAATGCTTTCAAAGAATATCTGGATTTTACCTCGTCAAGTGTTTTAGATTGTAACTCTTTAATCGCATGTGCTGTATGTTCTACCCATCCCTTTAGAACTTTCTCTTCTTCCACTGAGAAATCATGTAAAACATAATCGGCAACTTGAGATTTATATTCTGGTTTTCCTACCCCCATACGGATACGAACGTACTCTTTACCTAGAATTCCATCAATCGAACGTAGACCATTGTGTCCACCATGTCCACCACCATTTTTAAAACGTAGTGCTGAAAAAGGCAAATCGATATCATCATGAATGACAACAATATCTTCCAGTTCTATTTTATAGAAATTTTTAACAGCTTGTACACTTTTACCCGAAAGGTTCATAAAAGTCATTGGTTTTAACAGTAAAATGTCTGAAGATTTAAAAAGTTCTCCGTAAAAGGAGTTTTTGGAGATGTCTCTAGCTCCAAAGTCAGAGACAAGCTTGTCAATGACTTTAAAACCAATATTGTGTCGTGTATTTTCGTATTGTGTGCCGGGGTTACCCAGTCCTACGATTAATAACATTAAAGAGACTTAGCTTATTTCGCTTTAATAACACCACAAACGGCAACGTCTGCTCTGTCCATTAATCTACAGTTTTCCGGAGCTTCCATGTCTCTAATAAGAATTGAGTCATCTCTATCAAGATTTTCAACATTAAGTGTAAAGTTTGCCGGCATATTTTCAATTGCCCCTCTTACTTTAACTCTTTTCTTTTGAATCATCAATACACCTTTATTTTTAAGACCTTTTGGTGTACCTACAGTTTTTACAGGAATAAGGAAATTTGTCACTTGACCCGGTACTGCGACTCTAAGGTCAACGTGTACAACATCACCATTTACAGGATGTAGTTGATACTCTTGAATAACAACTTTTAAATCTTTACCCTCTACTTTTAAAGCAAGTGTCAAATCTTCTTTAGCTCTTACAGCTTTAACAAAGTCACCTCTTTTAAACGCAGCTTGAATATTCTCTACACCATTTGCATAGATGTTAGCTGTTAGATAACCATCTCTTCTAAGCTTCTTTGCAGAACCTGATCCGATACTCTCTCTAGTAATACCTTCTAACATGTTTGTCCTTAATAATTAAAATTAGGGGCGAATTATACCGACTTTTCATTAAGATTTAGTAATTTTCTTATAGGTATCACGGAAAAGTTTGACAATGGCTATATCGTCCAACTCTGATGTTGTTGATTTGGCTGTCAAACCCTTCTGTTCTTTTAAAGCTGCTATCTCTTTTTGATACTCAATCAACTGGTTTTCAATATGGGTAAACTGATCTTTTGAAATAATAAATTCATCCTCTTCACCGTTTACACTATAAAATTTCAATTCTTCTTCTAAGCGTGCAATGGTATTTTGATACTCTGTTATAGAGTTTTCATATTCGCGATTATTGGCAGCAAGTTTTTCAAGTTGATGATCACTCTTTAAAAATAAATTGTGTTTCTCTTCAATGGTTTCTTCTGCTTTAACCAATACACTCTCCAACGATGCCATCTCTTCTTCTCGACTTTTAATCAATTTTTCTAATTTATGAATCTGCTCTATTAACGCATGGTTATGTTCTTTAGCATCCCTGTGCTCGTGTACACTGTTCTCTGCACGATTTAAAGCCTGTTTCATTTGAGTTAATTGATTGGATTGATCTTCTAACATGTTTGTTTTTTCAAGAAGTTGATCTTTTAATTCAAAAGCCCTTATCTTTTCATCATCATACTCTTTTTCTAGCTGTATAATAAATTCATTTCTATCCTCTATCGTATGATGCAAAAGTTCTACTTCTTCTCTATGTTTTTTTGATTTAATGGCTTTTGAGAGCAACCAACCAATCAAGAGTCCCAATAAAAGTGCTGCTAGCAAACAGAAAATCATTTTCATTATTAATGCTGTCATTTTTTATCTCCTTGTTACATAAATCTCAACACGTCGGTTTAAGATATTTTTAGGATCAACAGTAGAAAGAGGTTTCGTTTCACCAAAACCTTTTGCTCTAATATGTTCACCCTTAAGTCCTTTTTTAATCAAATACACTTTCACCTTATTGGCACGCATTTGACTAATACTACGATTGACCTTTGCTTTTCCACCGGCATCTGTATGTCCTTGTACTTCAATCAGCACATCATCTTTCCCGGCTAAAGCAGTAGCCACTTCATCTAAAACTTTCTGGCTTTCAAGCGTGATATGTCCACTATTTTTCTTAAAATTAATCTGTCTATGTTTTAAAAGAGTGTTGATCTCTTCTTGAACAACCTCAAGCGTCTCTTTAATGACAAGAGGTTTTGTCTCTTTTGGAACAGTAAATGATTGATTAATATCGCTTGAAACAACGGTTGTAATACTCCCTATTTCTATATTCTCTTCTTTCGTCTCAATTGGTTTAGTAATTGTTGTTTCTATAGTTTCAAGAGGAAGAGTAGAAGTTGAAATCAATGATGTATTGGTAGTACCCAACGCTAACTCTTTATAATAGCGTTGGGCATTAAAAAATATACATAAGAAAATCAACAAAAGTGACGCAATTAATCCGGCAATTATTACCATTTTACTATTCATTCTCAATCCTTTTTATCAATTGTTTTATTATATTGTAAAAAGTTATAGAAGTAAATAGCATAGGTTTTAGCTTTTTACATTAGTTTTTATTTATAAGTTACTCTGTTAATTCTTCTTTCTCTTTTAAGTCAAAAATATCTTTAATTCCATCTGAATCACTATCTTTATTATCTTTGTTAACAATTATACCAATTCCCTGTAACTTCAGTTTCATATCCGAGGCATTTGTTGCATTGTTTAGTACCGTCTCTTCATCAATTCTTCCCTCATTAAAAAGAGCTAAAAGAGCTTGATCAAAAGATTGCGAACCATAAATCTCTCTTCCCTCTTCAATGGTATCCAAAATCTCATAATCCATATTTTTAGCAATTAAATCTGATATTCTAGGGGTCTGTTTCATAATCTCAAGAGCAGCAACCCGTTTTCCATCAACCGTTTTCACCAAACGTTGAGAAAGCACCCCCGATAAAACCGATGCCAAAGTAATACGAATACGATTTTGTTCCTCTTTTGGAAACATTCCAATCACTCTGTTAATGGTCTCTTTTGCATCCAATGTGTGAAGGGTTGAAAATACCAAGTGACCGGTATTGGCTGCATGTAAAGCAATCTCAATGGTCTCTAAATCACGCATCTCTCCTATAAAAATAATATCCGGATCTTCACGTAAAGCTGCCTTTAATGCATTGGCAAAAGAGTGGGTATCTTGTCCTAATCCCCGTTGTGACAAAAGAGACTCTTTATCTTTATGAACAAATTCAACCGGATCTTCAACCGTAATGATGTGTTTTTTCTTGGTACGATTAATATGATCGAGCATGGCAGCCAAAGTTGTTGATTTACCTGAACCGGTCACTCCTGTTACCAAGATAAGACCTCTGTGCATCTCTGAGAGTTCCCTTACAACAGGAGGAAGTGCCAATTCATCTAAAGTTAGAATCTTAACGGGAATAATCCTAAAAACAGCCGATATTCCATCTATTTGATAAAAAAAGTTCATACGAAAACGATGTGCTTCATCCAAAACATAGGTCGCATCCAATTCTTTTTTAAAAGTTAAATCTGCATACTGCTTCTTACTTAAAATTGCTTCTGCAATCGCTGTTAACTCTTCATTACTGATCTCTTTATTACCAAGTTTAAGCAATTCACCATTCACTCTAAGACGCACAATTGCTCCCGATTTTAAATGTAAATCACTACCGTTATTATGAATAAGATTTTTAAGATAGAATTGTAGTTTTTTTTCCATAAGAATACTTTATTAATTTTTTTTTAAATTATAACATAAGTATTTTAATAAAGAAAAAGAAGTAAGAGTAGTACGCAAGCTACTCTTATAGAAGATTTATAGCCGAAGAATTGCTATTTGATTTGATCTAACATCTCTTTAAACGACTCTTCAAAGGCAAGCAGTCCTTCATCAAGCAATTGCTTATAGATCTCTTCCATGTTAAACCCATTGTCCTCTAGGTTCATAAAGTAGCCATTGAGTACGGCATCATCTATTGGCAATGCTTCTGCTGAATCATCTGTTTTTATATGTGCTTCTATGGTTGCTAATGGTGCTGTATTGACCGAGTGTGCAGCCATAAGACCTTTAATGTAATAATTTGCCGGTAAATTATCACCTTTTACTCCGGTACTTGCAAAAAGTGCTCGAATATTTGAAATATTATTTCCCTCAATCATGTTATAAATTTTTGCAGCATTATAGATACCTGTTTTCCAAGGATCAATACCCGACTGCTCCAACTCAGCATCCAATAATCGGTCAAATCGACTGACAAATACAGAGATCACCCCTTCAACACGACAAGCACCATACTTTACACCCTCTGAAATTCCCTTTGTCATTGCTTTAAAACATTGTGTTGCTTGTTTAGGAGAAAATACTAACGTTGCATTTACCGAAATGCCATCGGCCATTAATGTTGTCATCGCTTCATAACCGGCTTGTGTCGCAGGAACCTTAACCATAACATTTGGTTCACCAATCGCGTGGAAAAGACGTCTCCCCTCCTCAATGGTTCCTTGTGTGTCATTACATAAAAAAGGATCGACTTCAATAGAAATATATCCATCATTCCCCTTCTTATAAAGAGGTCTTAACATCTGTGCAGCAGTTTTAATATCTTCAATGGCTAAAGCTTCATATTTCTCTTTAGAACTTTTTCCTTCTAAAGATGCCAATTGCTCTTTATACGCCCCAGAAGTCGTAATAGCCGAAGCAAAAATAGCCGGATTTGATGTTGCTCCATTAACTATCCCTGCATCCAATAATTTACCAAACTCATTTTTTAAATAGTCTCTTTCAATGAAATCCAACCATAATGAAAAATTAATATCTCTGTTTACCATAACGACTCTACTTCCTTATTCCTCTGTGTATTCCCATGACCAATCACTCCATGAACCAAAATCTGTTGACCTCGTAAGTGTCTCTTTTAATTGATCTAAAAAAGTATCACGTTCAACCAATCTGGCACCCCATTTAATTAGATGAGGAGTCTCAACCTGACAATCAATAAAATCATAACTTTTTTTGACACAAATATTACTTAAGGCTTTGATGGCAACTTTAGAGGCATTGGGCATTAAAGAGAACATTGATTCACCAAAAAAACCTCCACCCATGGCAATACCATAGAGTCCTCCAACCAACGTTCCTTCATAATAGGTTTCAACCGAATGGGCAAATCCCATATGATGAAGTTCAATATATGCCTCTTTCATCTCTTTGGTTAACCATGTACCTACTTGTCCTTCTCGGGGAACCTCACCACAATGATGAATAACAACTTCAAAATTGGTATCAAACTTTACTTCAAATCCTTTATTACGTAATACACGTCTAAAGGATTTACCGGTTTTGAAATCTTTGGGGTAAAGTAGCATACGAGGGTTTGGTGACCACCATAAAATAGGATCATCCGAGTTAAACCAAGGGAAAATACCCTCTCGATATGCTTTTAAAATACGATTGGGGTTTAAATCACCCCCATACGCCAATAGCCCCTCTTCTCCGGCTTCTCTAGCACTGGGGAATATATGGGCCATTCGTAATTGAGGAATATAGTAATCATCGTCAAATATTGAAGACAAAATCCAACTTCTCCTCTTTGTAGACTACTTTTACAGAGCCCCCATTATTAAGCTTACCAAAGAGAATTTCATCGGTGAGTGCCTCTTTAATTTTTTGGTCAATCACACGAGCAATCTCTCGGGCACCGTAGACGTTACTGTACCCCTCTTTTGCAATGTAAGCTCGTGCTCGTTTACCCAACTTAATGCTAATATTTTTACTTGCCATCTGCTTATTGAGTTTTGCTATTTCTGTCTCTACAATTTTTTCCACCACTTCAAGGCTTAAGTGCTCAAACTCAACCACAGCAGAGAGTCGGTTTCTAAACTCCGGAGAGAAAAAATCTTTTAACGCATTGTCTGTTTTGGAGCCGGTATCTTTGTTGAAGCCCATAACATTTGCTTCTTTCGTTCCAAGATTGGAAGTCATGATTAAAATAACATTTTTAAAGTCACTCACCATTCCATTGTTATCGGTTAATTTGGCACCATCCATCACTTGAAGTAAAATATTCATAATATCCGGATGTGCTTTCTCTACCTCATCAAGTAACAAAACCGTATGAGGATTCTTCTTAATCATCTCGGTTAACAAACCACCTTGTTCATACCCAACATACCCGGGAGGTGCACCAATCAAACGACTTAAAGCATGTTTCTCCATATATTCACTCATATCTATTCGTTCATAATGAATGTCCATACTCTCTGCTAACTGTGCACTCAATGCTGTTTTTCCCACTCCGGTAGGTCCTACAAAAAGAAATGAGCCTATCGGCTGATTCTCTTGATTCAGTCCGGCATAAGAACGTTTTATTGATTGAACAATTTTATCTATCGCCTCATCTTGACCAATAATTTTTTTCTTAATCTCAGCAGCCAAATTTTTTAACTTAGAGGTATCATCTGTTGAAACCACGGTCGATGGAAGCTTTAACATCTTTGCTACAGCCTCTTCAATATCATTGCTAGTCACGGTAATCTCTTTCTTGTCTTGAAGCATAAAATGAGCCCCAACTTCATCGACAATATCCATCGCTTTATCGGGTAAAAACCGATCATGCAGATACTTCACACTCAAATTAATAGCTGACTGCAACGCTTCATCCGAAAAATTAATTTGATGATAGGCTTCATATTTATGTCTTACCCCTTGAAGTATGGTCATGGTGTCAGCAATGCTTGGCTCTTCTATGTCAATTTTAGAGAAACGACGTGAGAGTGCTTTGTCTTTATCCAAGTAGTTACGATACTCAGCATAGGTGGTTGCCCCTATACATTTTAACTCACCCCTTGCCAATGCAGGTTTCAGTAAATTGGCTGCATCCATACTACCACCACTGGTTGCCCCTGCACCGACTAAAGTATGAATCTCATCAATAAACATAATCGCTTTATCCACACTTTGTAGCTCAGAGAGTACCCCTTTAAGACGCTTCTCAAAATCGCCTCGATATTTGGTGCCGGAGATCATGGCTCCAAGATCCAATGCATACACCGTACTTCCTTCTAAAATTTCAGGAACTTCATGGTTTGCAATTTTAAGTGCTAAACCTTCAGCAATGGCTGTTTTACCAACGCCTGGTTCACCCACTAAAAGAGGATTGTTCTTTTTTCTTCGACACAAAGTCTGCATGACTCTGTCTATTTCAGATTTACGACCTACCACAGGATCAATTTTACCACTTTTTGCTACTGCAACCAATTCAGTTGTATAGGCTGTTAAATTGGGATAAGGATCTTCATCACGCTGCTGTTCTGAGTCTGTAGTTTCATTAATATCATTATGTGAAATAACCTGTAAAATATCCAATCGATTAATACCTTCTGATTGAAGTACAGCATAAGCATAACTCTTGGTTTGTGTAAACATCGAAGCCAACAGATCCCCTATTTTTGCTTCATGACGACCGGAGCTGTTAATGTGACTCACCATATCATTCATGACTTCAGCCAGTGCCACAGTCTCATACGGATCATGAACAGCACCCTCTTCCTCCAACTCTTCCATTACAGGATTATTGGCATGAATGTAGTTTGAAACAAGTTTTTGCATGTGCTCTACATTTCCACCTACTATGGTGAGTATCTCCCGACCCTCTGCACTTTTTAAAACTGATAAAAAGATATGTTCTAAAGTTAGATATTCATGTCTATTCTCTTTAGCAAACTTGACAGATGCTCTAAATATATTGTTAAGTTCTATACTTATCATTTTTTATCCTTTGTATTACTTTGAATTTATGCTTCTTCCATTGTTGCTAATAATGGAAAACCATTACTTTTTGCCAATTCCTTGACCTGATAGACTTTGGTCTGAGCAATCTCATAGGTATAAACACCACAAACTGCTCGACCTTTCTTATGTACGTCCATCATTATTCTTTCTGCTTCAGTTTCGTTTTTATGAAACACAGCCATGAGTATATCAACCACAAAATCTATGGTCGTATAATCATCGTTATGTAACAAAACCTTATATTTTTCCGGCTCTGCTATGGCCAAATCTGCTTCTATCTCTTCTTCTATTCTAGGCAATGCTCTGTCCTCTATCGTAGTTATCCATAAGGAGTATAGCTTATTTTATGTTACAATCTTAATAAAAATTTGGAGTTTAATTGTGAAATCCCTTTTTATTACAGCCACCAATACCGATATTGGTAAAACCTATACCACGGTAAAACTCATTGAATACTTTGCACAAACAGGTATCTGTGTGGGTGTATGTAAACCCATAGAGACGGGTGTTACTAATGAACCTCTTGATGCTAAACTGCTTTTAGAAACGGTACAAAAATACAATAACAACTTTAAAACTCTACAACCTCAAGATATTACAGCATATACCTTTAAACTTCCTGCTGCCCCCTTTTGTGCTGACATCAACAAACAGATTAAACTAGAAACTATAAAAGCAAAAATAGACGAACTGCAAAGCCTATGTGACCTACTTATTATCGAAGGAGCAGGAGGTCTCATGGTACCAATTACGGCAAACTACAGCATGATTGACCTCGCTAAAGAGCTTAATACAATGGTACTTTTAGTAACACCTTCAAAACTTGGATCTATAAACGACACACTCTTGAGCATAGAAGCTTTAAAAAATAGAAAAATTACCTTTGACTGGTGTGTAAATTTATATGAAGACAGAGAAAAATTTAAAGAAGTTACACAACCGTTTTATGATGAAGTGTTTCCTGAATGGTGGAGTGTGCAAAAACAATTAGAAAATTTTGTTCAGAAGTACCAAACAACAAAGTAAATATAAAACTTTTACTTTGTTGTCATTATTTTAAAACTTATAGGAAGTAATAAAAACAAATCCATCCGTTACAATATCTTTAGTAATAACTTTTGTAGACCCTGTCGGAAGTAATTCATTGTCTTTATATCCATCAGCTAATTGTGTTGTTTTTGTCCATGCCCAACCCACTTGAAAATCCAATGGTAACCCATATTTAACTTTCATAAATGATAAATTTAATCCAACAGCTAAAGAATTTAAAAAATCTTTATCCCCACCAAATTGAAGTCCAACAAAAGGTCCTACTTGAATATCTTCTGAGGGCCAACTGTTGTTGACCCAACTACTGGTTAACCAAAAACCTAACTTCTCTTTCTCCTCAGTAGTAACACGAACACGCCCATTATCAATAGTTGTATCAACAATATCAGCATCGCTCAACAAAATAACACCTGCTCCAATACCAAAGTTTAATCCTCCTGAAGAAACATCTTCTTCAATAAAAAACTCCTCTTGAGTATCTGCCAATAACACTGTAAATGAAAATAACAACAAAAATAAAACTTTTTGTATCATTATTTTATCCTCCCATTTTGAAATAAATTGTGTAATTTTTTCACACAAATGGAAGTATATTAAAATAAGACTAAATTAAACATATAATAATATTTTAAATTATAAATATT
>JAHJJU010000116.1 GCA_018822805.1 bacterium | reverse complement strand
TTTAAATAATTAAAATATTATTTAAGTTTAAAAATGTTAAAATAAAACAATATTAAATATATTGAGTTATATTTTATTAAAAGGAGTGGCATATGTACGATTTTAAACATAAAATCAATGATCAGCAACGATTCAACATCTATGAAACCTATACACAACCTGTTGAAGAAGAGGAGGATTCGTTAAATAAAATACGCAATACTCTCTTTTTTATAGTTTTGACACTTGCTATTTTTATGGCCGGTGTCTTTTCATTAAAGACCTATCAGAACCATAGTGCTCAAAAAGAGATTTTATTGAAACATGCTAAACAAAAAGTTCTCTCCAAAGAAACAGAACTTTCACACATGCAACTCAGTAAAGCCATTACTCAAAGTGTGGTTAAAAATCTTCAATCGCAAAGAGCCGTACAAACCATTAATGATGCCGAACTAAAAAGCATTATTAAAAAAGTAGTCAATAAAATTGAAGAACAACCTAACAAAATCAAATATACTCAAAATGAAGGAGACAAAAATGTACTATAATTCAAATCAAAACAGTAACGATTACTACAGCGCCTATAAAGAAGAGATGGGTAACAGTAGCAAATCTCAAGACAGTAAGGTTCATAATCAGATACTAAAACCGGGATTAATGATTCTATCCCTAAGTTTACTCGCAGTGGGTGTCCTCTATTTTTTCAATTATTTTTCAAGCGAACTAAAAGAAAACACCTCGATCCTAACCACAAGTAAAATGGTTGAAGCAGATACAACTCAAGTAAAAAAAGATGAATCTCCTGCTATAAAGCTATCGGAAGATACACTGCCTCAAAGCATTCAACTGCAAGAGTCTGGTGCACAAGCCATCGCACAAATTAAACAAAATGCAACCATTACACACGTTGCTCAAAACAGCAGCAATGATACTTCCATTAAAGAGACCATCAGCAGTGTTACAGGCTCATCAAACATCAATCCTAAAGATATTGAGCTGATTGTTAAAATCATTATGTCACAAATGAACCAAGCACCACAAGAAGAAATTGCGACAGATACAACCGGCAGTTTGGAAGAACAACTGGTTGCTGCTGAAGAACAAGTTATGGAAAAACAGACCTTAAAAGAGAGTAACCATTACAACAAAGTTATCGTCTCTTCCAATGAACCTGTAACAGATACATCGAATGAATTAATGCAGTTGCAAAACTCTCTCAATGATGCTCTCGAAGAAAACACTGAAAAAAGTGAAGGCTCAGATTACTCGAAAGCTATTTCAGAAGAGGTTGTCGTACGTTCAAATGAGATGAGAACTATTGTCGTTAAAGAAGGTGATACACTCTCTAAGATAGCAAAAGAAGCTTATGGAAATTATGATGATTATGTTAAAATTTTTAATGCTAACCCAGAGGTAGTCAAAAATCCGGATGAAATTTATGCAGGGCAACGATTACGTATTCCATCATAAATAAAGGTGCTTTTAGAAGCACCTCAATTAAAACAAATCAATATTAAGCAAAAAATGCTATATTCAGAACAAATTTTTTTAATTAGGAAAAACGATGGATTATATGTTTGAATCTGGATTTTTAGGAACAAGAGCACCTTTTTTTATGGACTTTGTTACACTTATTGTGGCATTGTTACCACTATTGATATTGGGAGCTATTTTTTTAGCAAAAATAAAATCATACAAACTGCATGCTTTAACACAAACGCTTCTTTTTATTGTTTCGGTTATTGTTGTAGGCTATTTTGAGTATGGTGTTCGTTTAGGTGGTGGCTTTAATGCCTTTATGGAAAAGAGTACAACTTCACATACCTATGCATTTTGGGTACTTATTGTGCACATTATTATTGCTGTTATTACTTTAGGAATTTGGATCAGTACACTCGTCTCTGCACGAAAAGACCATAATAAGCATAAATTACCCGGACAATTTTCTCAGACACATAGAAGAGCCGGTATGCGTACCTTTATTGGTATTATTCTTACCTCATTTACCGGTATTTGGGTCTATTTACTGCTGTTTGTTTATTAATGTAAAAGCAGAGGGCAGAGACTTGGCTCTGCCCCTACAGGTTTATTTGAACTTCTTTTTAAAGAAGATATCTAAACTTTGCGACGGCACTGTTTTTTGGTGCTGTCCTAGCTCTACTTTAATACTTTTACTCACATCGTACTCTAAAATATAGCTGTTTCCCTCTTTGGCATTTTCTATCACAAACATCGTATCGTCTTGTACTTTTTTACCTATTTGCACAGCATAGCCCTCACCTGTACCGTCATCTTTAATAAAAATTCGATCCAACTCAACTTCATAAGCAAAATCTCTGGCTGCTTGATTCATAATAAAAAGTTGTGCTTCTCGTCCTAAAGAACCTTCTCCTTCTGCAAGATTGGCTGTAGAGACGCCAAACAACAAATAAGATAAAATATCTTTTTTAGGCATGAGTGGATCTGATGAAAAATCCAGTTTAGGACGATTGGCATCACCGTGAATATCAATGCTAATCAACACATCAGGTAACTCATGTTCGACTTGAATATCTAACAGAGGATTAATCTCTTTGGTTCCTCTAAATACAATACTAGAGTCAAGCACCTTGAAAAGTTTAGGTGCTTGTTCCACACGCCCCTGAATTTCATGTACTTTTCCTAACATACCTAAACGTTTACCAAACTCTTTTTTTGCTTTGACATCCACCGTAAATTTTAAATCAATATCTCGTGTTTTATACAGAGCATCCGGTGCATAAATAGCAAGGTCTATAGAGGTATCTTCTAAAAAGGTATCCCTCTCTTTTTTCTTTTTTTTATCTTTTTTCGTCATCACCACAACATCAGGGTCATGTGCTGCATCTAAAAATTTTGCTTCATAAAAGAGTTTCATCTTCTCTAAGGAGATTCCTCCTACAATCTTTTTCTTTTTACCAAACTGCTCATAATGAATCTGTGAACTAAAAACCGTACTTCCATAAGCAGGGTAACCAAGAGGCAGTGACTCTATACTAAAATCCCCTTCTAAGTTCTCTGCTGTTCCCTCTGCTTTTATTAAAATTTTTGGATGCATGTCTAAGAATATATCTCGTTTTTTGCCCAAATGAATTTTCCCTTTTTGATTCAGATAAAATGCTTTATTTAGACGCTCATCTTTAAAATCTGTGGTTTTGAATTTCAATGTATTGAGCGTTAACAATTCATTTTTATAATCACCCTCTATTTGTAACTGTTCCACATTAAATCCATCCAGTTTTAACTTTGGTGAATCAAGTGTTATTAAAATCTCCTCCCCTTTAAGCCTTGCTTTCAATACCAATGATCCATCAACCGGTACAGCAGAAAATGGATAGAGTGCCATAAACTCTTCTTGTACCTTTGTTAAAGAGTCAATGTTTACTGTCGCTTCAATGTTTTTACTTTCTAAATTACCCATAGCTTGAACTTTTAAATGTTTACTATAGAAATTTGCTTCTAAACCTTTATTACTATTATGAGCATTGACATCTACTTTAAACTGCTTATTGGACGCCAAAACCCCTTTAAGTGAAAAATACTTTTTTGAGAGTTTGGCATTACCTTCTAAATCCAACTTTACAAATTTATTTTTGAGTTCATCAGGAACCTCTACTATTTTAGAAAGATATATATTGTCTGTTTTTATATCAAATGTCAACTGATCATGGTCACTACTTTGAACATGCATATTTATCTTTTTAGAATCCAGCGTTAACAAGACCCCTTTACTGTTACTTTTAGCATCAAGTACCAATGGTGCAAGGCTTGTTAAGTTCACGCCAAATGCATTAAAATTATTGACCACAACATGAGTGGCTGTCTCAAATTTATCAATTTTCGTATAATCCCCTACAAACCGGGTATTGAGTTTTAAATCCATGTTTTTAGCATCAGAGTAAAGATTTAAAGCTCCTTTCAGTTGATCTGTTTTTAGATTGAATACAATGGGTTCACTTTGAAGTGTTGCTTTGGAAAGTACTTTATCTTTTAAAAGCATGGAACTGGCATTCAGCTTAACCGTTAACTTCTCCCTATTTCCAACGGCTTCAAGATTAATTGGGGTTTCCCCTTGTAAAATTAGGTCAGCATCTTTTAAAAATGGATTTATAAAAGCAGTATGAGCATTCAACGTGGCTCTACCATCAAACACTAAAGTACTGTTCAAATCTTTAAAATTTAGTGCTGTGTTTACATTCACCTCTCCCTTGGCTACCGATGAATCAAAATAGGTATCTGCTATTAATGTGGTATCTCCTTTAAGCACATTGGTACTTCCTCTCATATTCAATACCTTCAAATCTAAAGAGCGTTCATTTTGTTTGGCTTTTAAACCTTCTATTATTGTGGAGAAGTCAATCTCTTTCATACTACCTTTTGCCATCAAG
The DNA here is from genome assembly GCA_018822805.1 of bacterium. Taxonomy (GTDB): domain Bacteria; phylum Campylobacterota; class Campylobacteria; order Campylobacterales; family Sulfurovaceae; genus UBA1140. The sequence goes on along the minus strand of JAHJJU010000116.1, from coordinate 34,124 downwards.
GTGATTAATGGTAACCTATCTATCGTAATATTTTGCTCTTTTAATTCATTTTTAACTAGACCCTCTTTAGGCTCAAACTTCATATCGGCATTAAACACCAGACTGTTGTTCACATCATCAAAATTCAATTTGGCATGGGCATCCAACTTTAACTGTGCTACATTGGCATCAAGCTCGGTTTTAAAGGTGCTCTCTAAATCATTTGTTTTAATGTTGTAGTGACCAAAAGCATTTAGAACTTTGCTCGCTACACGATACTCATTTTGTTGAAGCTCTAAACGATGTGTTGTTAGTTTATAGTCTAATGCTTCTAAGTTTCCCTCTACTTCTACCGTGATTTTTGGATTTGAAAGGAAAGTGATATTCTGTTCAGCAACAAAAGGAGCTAAAAATGATTTTTCACCTTCAATATTGGCATGCACGCTATATGCTTCATTTTTAAATGTTGCATTAAGGTCAAGCTCTGTCACATTACTCTCTACTACAAAAGTTACCTCTCCCTCGTACTCCTCTTTCATATCGGTATCCAGTTTATCAATGTGCAGTTTTGCATTATTCACATGATAGGCTTGATAACTCGTATTGTGTAGAGAGATATCGGCATTATTGACGATTACCCTATCAAAAGGTAAGGTCACTTTTTGGCTACTTTTATTTCCATCTTCTGTGGCATTGGCATCCATTAATGAGGCTAAAAATTCTTGATCAACTTCTAAATTATCAATCACCACGTTATCAATGTATAAAACCCTCTTGTTCAGCTGTTTAACATTTACTTTTAACCGAAGCTCTTTGGCTTTTATTTTGTCTTGATAGTTCACATCTTTAAGTACAAATCCAGAGAGAAACCCTCCATCCATTGAAGCATAATTAATACCCTGCTCTTTCAACGGTGTTTTGACCAAATTCAAAACCGTTGACGGGGACTCAACTACAAAAAAGAGAAAAACTGATAAGAGTATCAATACGATAATCAACCAGGCAATTAATGAATAGCTTATTAAAAATAATTTTTTCAAAATACTTGTCCTATTCCAAGATGCAGTGCAAAACCACCCTCTGTAGGATAACCAACATCCAAACGTAAAGGACCAATAACCGACAGGTAGCGTAAACCTAAACCATAACTTCGGTACCAATCCCCAGAAAAATCATTGACCTCTTCAGAAAGCTTAGAGGCATCTATGAAACCAACCAGTGAAAAGTTATCGGTCACATAATAACGCGATTCAAAAGAACCATCAATAATGCTCAATCCACCCAGAGGATAACCCGAACTATGAGGGCCTAAATCTCTATACTCGTACCCACGGTTACTCATGGCTCCACCTAAAAAGAAATGTTTAAAAGGTGGTGTTTCCTCAGAGATGGTTCCAGCTTTGACTTTAAAAGCAAAAACCATAGGCTTAAACTCTTTAATATAACGTGCCTCTGCCAATACTTTCAAGTAATCAATCTCTGAAGCTATCTCTTTCATTGCTTTTTCAACATAAAGTGAGGTGTAATATCCATTTTTAGCATCCATAGCAGAGTCACGTTTATCAATCAACACACGATAAAAAAGAGAGTTAATCAGATAATTTCCACTTAAAAAAGCCGGTATACCCGATTCAATCTCAGAGTGTTCCAATTGAAATCCAAAAAAGTGCTCTAAGCCAATAAAAGATTTTCCAAAAGTAACACGTTCAGTAAAAAGGTTTTCAACATAGGAATCATAATCCCATTTACTGTAACCCAACTCATTTCTAAAACTTATTTTTTCCAGTAAGGGTACTTTAATTCTGGGGTCATAAAAAGAAGTATCCGCTTTATAACCCCTCTGTGAAACTTTTAATCCTGCTCTAAATTCACGTAAGTTTCCGAAGAAATTGTGGTCAATATATGCTACTCCACCTCTTGCACCCTCTTCGGTATCGTATCCCAAGTTTGAAGCAAACTCTTTTGTTTTTCCCTCTTCAAGCACAATATGAATAGGTGTCTTTCCTTCACTGTTGTTAAAATCAGCTTCCATTTTTATCTTTTCAAAGGCACCCAGTCTATATATATTGTCATAACTCTCTTCAAGTTTTAAAACATTATAAAGTTCATCTTCAGCATACTCAATCTCTTCAAGTATTAATTCATTGTCAACGTGAGAGCTGTTATGGATGTCGGTTTTGGAAAAATAACGTTTAACTCCTTTATCGATACTCATATTAATATCAACTTTATATACGTCAAGATCTACAAAAGCTTTGGCATTCATTTGGTAAGTAGGATACCCACTTTCTTCAAGGTAACGAACAATCTTCTTTTTGGTCTCTGTAAAATCAATGGTTCTAAAACGTTCACTTTTCTTAAAAAGAGCAAAATGCTCGAACTCAGCATTCATGTTTACCGAAGTCACTTTAATGGGTAAATTTTTTTTGATATTTAAATAAATACTATCGTTAGTCATAGTAGCATTCACTTCAGCACGATAATATCCCATACTCTGTGCGTAGTCCGTTAAGTTCTCCACAAATTCTTTAATTTGATCCTCTTCAAAAGTAGGATCACTTTTCCATAATTTATAAATTGCAGGATACTCTATGTGACAAATCTTCAACAGGGTTGCCCGATCAAACTCACCAGTCAATCTGTCAATATCTCCCGTAAACTTGATATTGCTAAAACTCTTCCCCTGAACTACTGCCGTAACAAGGAGTAAAATAAATATATAATGCTTCATAAGATAAATTTTAGCATAGAAGTGTAAAAAAATGAATGTTTCACTTATGATTTGTAATAATAAAGAAAATTATTACTATGATAAATACATTAAAAAAGCTTTTTTATAGCAATTTTTTCTTTAATCAAGGCGTGTACAAGGAAGCGTACTCCTGTACGTGACGAAGGACAACAACGCAGAGTAAAGGGAAAAGTGCTATAAAAAATGGTGATCACGATTGGACTTGAACCAACGACTTCTTCCATGTCAAGGAAGTACTCTACCAACTGAGTTACGCGATCACATATTGTAAGGGGTGGAATTATATTTTTATTCCACTTAAATAGAGATTATACTAAAACTCTTTTTTATATGAAAATCGTCGAAAAAATGCTGCTATATTCTCATATAAATATTTAAAACAAAAAGATAGGTAATCTCTTTTGGATTGACACTCTTTATAAATAAATTTTTGATTGTAATAACTGTTCATTAAAAGCTCATTATCTGGAGCTAATAGCTTCTTTCTAATATTTACCGTTTTATCTATGTAGCTCTTTGCTATGGCATATTGCTGCATGTAGTAATAGAGTACAGCAAGATTATTGTAACTTTCTGCGATTAAAAGATTGTTTTCTACGTAAGAGAGTTCTTTACGCATCCATAACGCTTTTTTATAATGTCTTAAAGCTTCGTTATATGCTCCACCTTGCTCATAAAGTTTACCTATCTTCTGATGGAGCTCTGCCGTAAAGAGATGTTTGGAGCCTAAGGATTGCTCTCGTAAATATAACGCCTCTTGATAAAACTCTAAACTTTTTTCTAGCATCATTAACTCCTGTAGGTCTTCCCCATTCATTCAACGCATTAATTAATAGTATTTTTTATATCTTATGCCCGTAGCTTATTGGTTCCAAACACAAGTCTGTAACTATTAATTATTTTTTCTAATAATGTTTCTTTACTAATTTTGTAATTTTTAGAGAACTTCTTTTCTATCTCTAATAAATTCTTTTTTGAACTTAACAAAATCTGATCTTTTGGAGCTAATATTAACTCTCTAATTTTAATAGCTTTCATTAAATTATCATATGCCTTTTCATACTCAAAAAGATGATAATAACAGATGGCCAAATTGTTATAACTTGTTGCTGTATCAGGATGACTCATTCTCAATAAATTTTTTCTTATCTTTAATGCTTGTTTAAATAGAGGCAATGCCAATTCATACTCTTCAGATGTTGCATAAAAATAGGCCAAATCATGATAACTTTTTGCTGTATGTGGATGCTCTTCACCTAAGTCTCTAACTCGAATTTCTAATGCTTTTTTATAAAGTTTACATGCCTCATTAAAATTATCGTTTGAGAAATATATGTTGGCTAAATTGCTGTATATCGTAGAAGATTCGGTATGTTCAGTACCATAAATATTTTCTATAATGATTAATGCTTTTTTATATAAAGTAATTGCTTTTAGATTTGAGCCATCTTTATAGTATGCTTCAGCTAAACTCTTATATGAGTTTGCAATCTTTTTATCCATCGAACCTAAAGTTGCCTCTCGTACTTCTAAAGCTTTTGTATAAAAATAAATAACTTTCTTATTTAAATTTCTACTCTTATAAAGACCGGCCAATGCATTATACTCTTCAGCTGTAGGCTTTTTTAATTTTTGTTGAAACTTCAATGATGATAATGCCAAAGAACCATTATTTTCCATAACACTACTTAGACTAGAAACATTATCAACCATTTTTAAACCTTTGCATTCTTTACTTATATTTTTATTTAAAGTATACCTATTTTATTTAAAATTATTATCTTATTTTTCTAAAAACATCAATGATTTATAAAAAAATATGCATATTATGTTTAACTCTATACATATAATAATTATTTTTATTATTTTTTAATATTTTAAAAACAATTAGACTTTAATATAAAAAAACATTTTAATTTTTGACGATCTTCACTAAAAAAAGGCTTCTAACTCCTTTTTAACCACAAAAGGATTATAATTTCAAAAATTTTCCCACTTTATGACACTTTAAGGTTTCATCATGTAGTATGGGCAAAGTTAATTAGGACAAAATTTGTCTGATTTAAAAAATAATGAGTTGAACTCAAAGGAATTAAATGAAAGTTTATTTGGATAACAATGCCACTACACTGGTTGACCCTCATGTATTTGAAGCGATGGAGCCATTCTTTGTTCAAAAGTACGGTAACCCAAACTCATTACATGCATTTGCCGGGGAGACACATCCTCACATTAAAACAGCCATGGAAAAAATTTATGCCGGTATTAATGCAAAAAAAGAGGACTCTGTCGTTATTACCTCTTGTGCAACCGAGAGCAACAACTGGGTACTAAAATCAGTTTACTTTGAGTATATTTTAACAGGCAGAAAGAACCATATTATTGTTTCAGAAGTGGAGCACCCTTCTATTATTGCCACGGCTAAATTTATTGAATCCATGGGGTGTAGAGTGACCTATCTACCAATTAACAATGAAGGTCTTATTGAGGCACAAAGTGTAAGAGACAACATTACTAACAAAACAGCGTTGGTTTCAGTTATGTGGGCCAACAACGAAACAGGTGCGATTTTCCCTATTGAAGAGATTGGTGCTATCTGTGAAGAGAAAAAAGTTCTTTTCCATACCGATGCTGTACAAGCCATTGGTAAACTGCCAATCAACATTCAGACCTTTAATGTAGACTACTTAACCTTCTCTGCCCATAAATTCCATGGACCAAAAGGGGTGGGTGCCTTATACATGAAAAAAGGTAAAGAGCTTATGCCACTACTTCATGGTGGTGCACAAATGGGTGGTCACCGTTCAGGTACACTCAATGTTCCGGGAATTATCGGAATGGGTAAAGCGATGGAACAAGCCGTCGATGCACTTGATTTTGAAATGAGTGAGATCAGAGAGATGCGAGACCATTTTGAAGATGAGTTGCTTAAAATTGAAGACACCTTTGTTGTTACTCCAAGAGAGAAAAGAACACCCAATACCATTCTTATCTCGTTTAGAGGAATAGAGGGTGAGTCAATGTTGTGGGATCTAAACCGAGCAGGAATCGGTGCGAGTACAGGTTCGGCTTGTGCCAGTGAAGACCTTGAAGCCAACTCGGTAATGGAAGCGATTGGTGCCGATGAAGATTTAGCCCATACAGCCATAAGATTTTCACTCAGCAGGTACACCACTCAAGAAGAGTTAGACTATACCCTTGATGTAGTAAAAAAAGCTGTTGCAAGACTTAGAGAAATTTCCAGTTCCTACTCGTATGCTCCTGATGGACATAAGAGTGGTTTAACAGCTGGTCATTAAAATCGACCATAGAGATAATATTTAAAAACCGTAGGTTCGATTTTATCGAACAACATAAGATTAAAAACACAAAGGAAAAAATATGGGAATGGACAGTTTAATTGGTGGTACCATTTGGGACCAATACAGTGATAAAGTAGCAGAGTTGATGAACAACCCAAAAAATATGGGTGACATTAAACAAGAAGAAGCAGAGGCAATGGGTGCAAAACTTATTGTGGCTGACTTTGGTGCAGAGAGTTGTGGCGATGCCGTTCGTCTATATTGGGCAGTTGACCCAAAGAGTGATGTGATTGTCGAATCAAAATTTAAAAGTTTTGGTTGTGGTACAGCCATTGCCTCTTCGGATACCATGGCAGAACTTTGTAAAGGTAAAACCGTTCAAGAAGCTGTAAAAATTACCAACATTGATGTGGAAATGGCCATGCGTGATACTCCGGATGTACCATCGGTTCCACCTCAAAAAATGCACTGTTCAGTCATGGCATACGATGTTATTAAAAAAGCAGCCGGTCAATACCTCAATGTTGATATGGAGAGCTTTGAAGAAGAGTTTATTGTTTGTGAATGTGCAAGAGTAAGCCTCTCAACACTTAAAGAGGTTATTCGTCTAAATAACCTTACCACCATTGAGCAAATTACGGACTATACCAAAGCCGGTGCGTTCTGTAAATCATGTATTAAACCGGGTGGACATGAAGCCAAAGATATCTATTTGGTTGATTTACTTGAAGAGTATGAAAAAGAAAAAATGGCAACGACAGCTGACAGCATGGCAGCCGGTGCAGATGTTGATTTTGCTCAAATGACGGTGGTTCAACGTCTTAAAGCTGTTGATAAAGTGATTGATGACAACATCCGTCAAATGCTTATTATGGACGGTGGTGACATGGAAATTTTGGACATCAAAGAGAACGGTGCTCACTTTGACATCTACATTCGATACCTTGGTGCCTGTAGTGGATGTGCCAGTTCAAGTACGGGTACACTCTTTGCCATTGAAAACATACTCAAAGAAAAAGTGGACGAAAACATTCGCGTTTTACCGATTTAAACCTCTTAACAACATAATGGGTAGGTCGCCATCACCTACCCTCTTCCTCACTTTCTAATTCCCCATATACTCCATCAACGCATCATATTTAGTAGACCCATTTTGATCCACATACTCCAATGCACCCCAACTTCCATATTTACTAGGAGAAGCAATATCCGAAAAATTCATAAACAATCCTCCTCCTTGTTGTTTCCATCCGTTCAGATAGTCGATATAGAGTCTTCCCATTCGTGCATCTCGATTGGCTGATATAAACAGATTGGTAATTGGCTCAACATTCTCAACACCACCTATTCCTACCAAATGTTGCCCACCCTCATAAGCGATTAAACTCAAATTATACTCATTCGCAACGGCTTTATTCTGACTCATCCACGTCAAAGATTCACCTAACGCTCCACCCTCTTTTGAATTGCTTAAAATACCACCCTCTGTTAATTCAGTAAAGAGCATCTCTAAGCCATTATCTGGCTCACTTGTCCAATTTTCTACTTCACTTTGGTTTGAAGGACTGCCTAAGTAGTTTCCAAAATAGGGGGCAATGGCTAAGGCATCAATATTTTCACTACAGTTTTTATCTAGTACCAATGGACACAATAACGCTTGTGATGCTGTCCAGCTGTTCGTAGCCTGTGAGGCTAAAACACAAGTAACCCTCTTAGGTTGATCGCTAAACTCTGCTTTAAATATTGCACACATCTGTGCTGTTCGCATTCCGTACCAATTAATTTTTTTAGTAAATCCACTCTCGGTAGAATCACTCCACAACGCCTCTGCTTGACGCTCGACCCAACTGCTCTGCTCGAACAGTCCATTCCACACCTCATTGGAGTACTCGATATAGATGGGAATATTTCGGTCTAAATACTTTTTGACTGTTTTTGCAAATTCACGTATAAACGTATCATCGGCTTGATGAGGGATATTAAACCAAGGTGGTCGCTGTAAAGTGTTAGAGAGTTCCACCATAATTTCAACAGGAACCCCCTTATTGGTTGCATAAGTAGCATTATCTTGGTAAGCTCTATCTTGCCATGTCGATAAATTTGAGTTGTTGCTGCGTTGCCAATCCATAAAGCGTAGTACACTAAATGGCTTAATAAGCTCTAAGAATTGACGGTTAAATTTAGCCGTGTTGCTCTCATCTTCCTCTTTAACCATACGAATATTACGTAGATACTCCCCTGTTTTATTGGGGTCGGTTGAAACAATTTGGAGCTGTATCAACCCATTGCCAATATCGACATCAACCACATCTCTACCATGTGTGGATGCCTCTACTACTTTTGTAGCCCCTAAGCGATAGTTGATAACCCCTTCACCCTCATAGAGTACAATATATCGCCCTTTTGGCAAAGTGTCGGGCATGTCCCACACCGTTGAAACACGTGAGTAGCGTCTGCCATCTTCTGGAATTGGCAACGATTTTACCCAACCGTTCTCATCTAAGTCTAAACCCTCCTCTTCTTGGGTATCCCAACTGTTGCTCCATGTACAGTTTGCATCACTTCCCACTTCACACTGGGTAATCCATGTTCGTGCAAATTTAAAGTAGTCCACAAAGGGTAGCTGTGTTGTCCAATCAACCACAGAGCGTAGATTGGTTCCTATCGGTTCTAAATATTTGTCTTGAACGGTAGGGTTGCTTAACCTCTGATACTCTTGCAGATTGCTATACCCATCTCCATCACTGTCTTGCAGGGCATCATCGGCACTCAACACATTAAAACCATAAGCCCTCTCCCAACTGTCAGGCAATCCATCACGGTCACTGTCTTGATTGACCCCACCAACCGTTACAGAGATTTTAAACTCATCAATCCAGCCCATAAAATCCCCCAAAGCAATAGAGACCGTTCGGGAGTCAAAAAGTGTTTTTAAATTGGCTTCTACCCTATCTTGATTATAAATCTCTTTTCCATCAATATAGAGATAGACCTTATATCGGTCTATTTTCATTTTGATGTGGTGCCACTCATGCTCTCTTAGGGCTTCACTTATCTTTTTGTCTTCACCCAAAACGTGTCGTGCCAATCGGGTTTGGGTATCATAATCCCATGTAAATCGTAACAGTTGCAGTTGGGCACCCCAAGACTGTTCAAACTTTATCATCTCGGCTGTCTGCTCACCTCGTGCTAAAAACTTTTCAGGATACATCAGGGCTTCAATGCTCACCTCATCAAGCTCTGCTAAGCTATGACCTTCAAGAATATCCTCCATCACAATAGAGCCTTTTACCCCATCTCCATAATTCTCTACTCGCAGTGCTTTTCCACGTGCATTTTGCATCCAGTAGAGATTGGTATCATCCAGCTTTGCATTCCCCTCAAAGCTCAAATCAATACCCATATCACTACTCAGATTGGTATCAAAGTGCCAAATATTGCTGTAAGATGAACTCGTAAAAGGTTCCAAAGGAATGTTTGTATTGCTGTAGTCTCGGGTATTGATGAGGGTCTCATCAAACCATCGTCGTCCATTGCTGTCGATAAACTCAGCCCCCAACTTATAGGTTGGTTCACTAAAATCTTGCTCTAAAATAAAGTTGGGATTAACCGAAACAGGCACACCATTGGCGTACCAAACCACTTTACCACCAACTGGATTCCCATGAAAATTCAGAGAAGCTTGAAACTTTCCATTGGCAATTGGGGTTGTAACAATGTCAAATTGAGGATAAGAATAAACCTTGTTTTCTACTTCGGTCACATAGCCCAAGGTCACCAACATCGCTCCCAACTTCTCTATGGTAAATTCAGCATTTACATTCCAGCCATCATAACTCTCATCAAGCAAACCATAAGCTGGACCATCACTAAAATCATAGGTGGTTTGTGGGTAGGTAAAGTTGGTCAAGTTACGCTCATAACTGTTTAACCAACTTGCCCCACTCACCACAGGAGAGACAGGTAATCCATTAACAGGTTGGTCAAGGTTATCAAACCTGCTCTTCCCATCGACCAGTGTATGCAGTCGCTTGTTCCCAATACCTGTAATAAACGATTGGTTATTAGGGTTGGCTCCTAAAGTGAAATGTATTTGGTCTTTGGCCAACTCTAAATATTTTGCCTCCCCATACAAAAAGTGTCCGATAATCAAATCGGTTGAGTAGGGATAGAGAGGAAAAAACCACCCCAATTGATTCCAGCGTTTGGCAGCCCCCTCTAAAATCAAATCATAGGGCGTAGTGTTGGCTAAGTCGACATAGTGTTCCAACATTGCTTGATATCGATTCATCGATTGCTCTTTTAAGGTGGCATCTAAAGGATACGGAATTCCCTCTTTCTCCCATATTGCAATCGCTCGGTTGGTGTAACCGTACCCATGATTAAACCATGCCACGCCATTGTCTCGGAGTTCAGGTTGATGCTGTGCCACAACATGGTCATGATACTTCTGCTCACCTGTCAAAGCGTAAAGTTCAATGGCAGCCCAAACCCTATCATCTTCGGAACCTTCTCGTGCTCCATAGTGGTGCCACCCATCAAAGCCTTCATTTTGCTCCAACCAGCTCCACGCTTTGAGTGCTTTCTCTCTCAAAATACTACTGAGTTCAGGATTGTATTTTTGAATGATTTTACTTCTAGCCCCTCGTGCCATCACGGCTGTAAAACTGGCTGTATGTGGGGTATCTTTGGGGGTTAAATATCGATGAATATTGGGGTCAAGCCCTGTCATTTTCCCTTGATAACTTGACCCTTTGGGTTTACTCATGCCAAAAACACCTCCATCATCATCTTGCATCCCCATGAGCCATTTAAGCTCCAGCATCATCTCTTGGTAGATGTCGGGAATGTTGTCATTGGACTCTGGCACACCCAAATTGTCATGCCCCAACTTATCACCAAACAGGTCTAACCCAGCCAAGAGTGTCCATGTAAACTCTGAACTGTTGTAGGCATAAGGGGAGTAATCCCCTGCATCCATGTGACCTGCTGACTCAAAAGTTACCTTTTTCCCCTCATTGGTGGTGGGGTATTTGATACCTGTAAATTCAGGGTCATCGGTTACAAATGGGTCTAAATCGTCACTGCTATAGATATACGTATTGTTCTCAATCGTTGCCAATCGCTCATGCCGACTGTAGGGCATGGTTATATCTTCACCCCGTCGTTGATTGTAAACCCCAAGGGCTAAAGTATTGAGTATTTTTCGGTACGCATTGGCATTAATAGGAAAGGGTTGAGAAATCCCGGCAACAGGACTTTCAATTATATACTCTCCCTCTTGCATCAGCGCTGAAAAGTCAAACTCAAGCACATTTTGATAGAGGGTATCCAAATTGCTAAAATTTTCTCGCCAACCTGTTGAAACCTCGATGGTTCCCACACCTGAATAGACCACCTCTCGGGTATCGACCCGTTTCACCACAAAAGATAAATCGTTCGCCACCACTTCACCTAAACTGCCCAACTGCATACCCATATAGGCTTTTTTGGTATCGGTAGGTAGATACCCCTCAGGGTCAATATGAATAATGGATGAGACTCTATCTTGACTGTAGGTAAACGCTAAGGCATGATTTTCACCACTTACATTATCATCAATAGCAACACTATAACTGCTTCCCTCTTTTAACGCATACGGCAACTGCAGATAGACCCGTTCCAAAATTCGCAAATCATTCTTAACCAGAGGAGCATACATCAGCCGTCTTTTTAATCCACTCTCTATTGGATGGGTATTGGTTGCATAGTTGCTGTCCTCTACGGAAGTAATAGAAAAATTTAAAACATTATGGGTCGCATTAATATCAATCGGTAAGCGTTCAAATCCATTATCATCATATTTGGGAATCAATGCTATCTCAACAATAGTTGGCGTAATGGCATCAATATTGATTTCATTGGGCTTTTGCATCCGAACGATTTTACGACTTAAGGCTTGGTGTTCCTCTGCTGTTAAGTCACTGCCATAAACGTGTGTTGACGTAAACTCAAAGGTTAAGTCACTACTGTTTTGAACCTTTATCCAATACCCTTTTGGCTCTTCAAAGGTTTCAAAATCATTTAAAAAAGAGAGATTTTGCTCCATGTAATGTTTTTGATAGGTTCGCTTCTCTCCTTGAATCACCTCGACATTGTCACTACCAATTTGAGCCAAAATCTCAACAAGTAACAAAGAAGAGAGAGGATTAACCAGATTCCACCCTTCCTTGAGTGCGACCATTTTCATATTGCTGTACGCTATGGGGGTATAAGAACAATTCACATCCGTAACCACCTTGACCCAATACCCTTCCCCCTCTTCAAACGCTGTAAAGTCATTTAAAGAGCTAAGGTTCTGTTCCACATAACGTTTTTGATAGGTTCGATATTCTCCCTGAATCACCAATAAATTATCACTACCAACCCGATTTTTGATTTCATCTAAGGTTAAGTTGGCATTGACCCCTACCAAGTTCCAACCACTTTTGAGTTGTAACGTATCAGCATGTACAACCACCGTGCATATCAAGGTTAAAAATATCGTTATAAACTGTTTCATCTCCTCTCCTTTATCCCTCTATTTTATCCGTAGTTACTTAAATTTTTAGACTAAAAAAGTGTAAATTAAGCTTCTTTTTAAAAATTAATTTTTATATGAATGGTGCTATAATCCAAAAAAAGGTTTCACATGACTAAACTTGTTACACTTCTTGTTAGCCTATTTATTATGGGCTGTAGTAACACACCTAAAATCAAAGACAAAATACACTACCCAGACCAATTTATCAGCCAAGAGTATCTAAAAACACTAGATTTTCAAGGTAAAGAGTTGATTGCTGTACCTATTGGTACCCACTTTTACTATATTAGAAAAGATGGTAAGAAGATGCTCACCCTTACTTACGACAATGGAGCAGATGCATTCTCAGATGGATTAGCCCGAACCAAAATTAATGGTAAAATTGGTTTTTTTAACCGAAATCTAGAGATTGTTTTAAATCCGGTCTATGATTTTGCTTTCCCTTTTCACAACGGTATTGCCGAAATCTGTATGGGATGTAAAGAAAAACAAGAGGGTGAACACTCTATGCTTGATGGTGGAGAGTGGAAAAAAATAGATCGAAATGGATTACTTATAGAATAAATAAAATATCACAAAAAAAATTAATACTTTTTTTTTATATTAAAATCAGTTTTTTGACTCCCAATTAAGCCTGAATGTGATATAAATGTGATAGATATCTCTTAAAGGAAATAACTTATGCATCTACTTCAACAAACGCTTGGTTTTACTCTTATTACGCTTATTTTAACAGCTTGTGGAGGAGGTGGATCTTCTCCGACCTCCTCTACTACACAAAGTGAATTCACTGATACCACAACAAGTAACTCAACAACTACAGCAAACAATTCGACAGTGACGACGAACACGCCAAATACAGCTGTAACTACATCTTTACCTGATTCAACAACAACTACACTAACTCCCTCTTTGCAAAAGGTAGCTTTAGACAATATGGGTAACAATGTTCAAAAACCTTTTAATGAGTATGAAATAAGAGTACTCAGCGATAAAAACTTAACAGAGAGTGATCAAACATCACAAGAAACCATTGCTGTATATGGTACGATTAATGGTCTCTCAACCAAAGCTTTACTAAAAATAAACAGTCACTATCGTGAAAGTAATTTGACCATAGAAGTCTATAAAAACAGTCAGCTGCTTGTTGCAAAAAAAGAGCTCAGTTTAACCAATCAGATTGCCGTTGATTTCGGTCAAATAGATATTAACTAAAAGGTAAAAGTGATGAAAAAAATTCTATTTTTACTAACTGTCTTACTCAACTCTCTGTTTGCAAATGAACTCCAACTTCAACAAGGATGGAACCTCATTGGAATCAATGCCAATCTAACCTTAGATGAACTTAAAACTCAACTGGGTTCGGACAATTTACTTGTTGTTCAAGGACCTGAAAAAGTTTATAAAAAGGCTTATGTGGATGCAAATTTAGATTTAAATGACTTTACAGCACTCGAAGAGAATAAAGGGTATTGGATTAAAGTAAATAACAGTGCAATCTTAACCTATACTCCCATTGGACAACATCAAAATCTACACCGTATCTCATTGACATCAGGGTGGAACCTTATTGCCGTTCCTCAATCGTTAACCATTAGCGAACTCATCGAACAAATTGGTCTTAATAATCTCTTGGTCGTTCAAGGAGGAGGTCAAACCTATCAAAAAGCTTATGTTGACCAAGGCTTCACTTCAGCCAATGACTTTAATGATTTTAATATCACACAAGGATACTGGATTAAAGTTGCAGAAGCAAGCAATTTAGAGTTTCTCTTTAATGTTGATGAGATAGCTATCAATAATAAAAATGAAGCTGTAGTTGCAACCATAGATATCGACTCTGTTCCTTACACGCTTAAAGTATTTGCCAATACCGTACCAAGCAGTGAAACATCTCCAAGTACCATCGCTTTGGTTGGTAGTATCAATGGTGTTGATGTGGGTGCACAACTGAAACTTAACAGTTTATACAGTTTAAATACAGGGTTTATCGTCAGAGTCTATAACAGTGAAGAGGTAGAAGTAGCTCAATCAAACTTACTCAAATACACCACTTCACCTATAAGCTTTGGAAATATTGTATTTAATACCTCTTCTGTAAATGAGAACAACAGCAACAATGATGCCCATTTCCAAGGATTAAAAGTTTTTGCAACACCACTTAGCTATGATGAGTATGGACTTGATGCCATTACGGACAATGAGTTTAATGCCTTAAGCAGTGAAAATCAACGTATTGTTGCCAATAAATTACTTGCTCTTCTATTTTATGGTATGTCCAAAACAGAACTTGATACCTTAATGGCGTCAGGGACATTCATTTCAACCATACAAACCAAACTACAAACACCCAACAGTGATTTAACCTCAACCGAACGATTCATTGAAGAACAAAAAGATTATAATTATTATAATGAGCATAGAGAAAAAATCTTAGCCAGACTCTTTAATCTGGACTTAGGTGAGCATTATCTTAAGCGATGGGCTGCCTATGTCTTAACACAGACCATTATGTTTTCACCGGCCAATGAATTGGCAACCGTACAAGATGCAGACATCGCTAATGTTTATAACCGTTTGGCTCTTCTTATGGATGATGACTACTCCATGCCAATGATTACCTATCTGCACATGACCAGTGATGACAACTGGAAACGCTTTAGAAGTCCCGAAGATAATGGTCGTGAAATGTTAGAGATTTTCTTACTGGATTTTAATGATTCACATGTCCCTTCAGCAGGTATTGCCCTTCAAAACTGGAGCCTTGATCGACGAGACAATGAACTGATTATTGGTCTTAATCAAAATGACCAACCACAAGAGCTTTTTGGAACCACTGTCACTACAGGATTTGACTTTTACCGTGAATTGGTTAAAAGTTCAGGCTTTACCACAGGCGTTGTGACACGATTGGTCAACATGTATTTTTCAGAAGTGACGGCAGTGAAAAAAGATGAAATTATCAACACCATTGTCAACAGTAATCCTACACGATTTGAAGATATATTGCTACAAATCATCTTCTCAAAAGAGTTCTTATACAATACAGAAAAAATTAAAAGTATCGAAGAGGCAAGTTTTGGAATTGGAAAACGAATTGACTTTTTTGATGGACGAAACTTCTTTATCTACATGCGTGAAAATATGGACAACATGCACCAAAGTCCTTTGAGCTATAAATTGGGTCGCGATACAAACATTCCAATCGATACCCTCTCTTTTGCTTATTATTATGATTTTATGCACAAGCGTATCATGATTGATCGAAAAAGTGATGTAGGAAATGACTGGGATTTTGGATGGCAACTCTCTCTCATTGATAGAGAAATTCCAAATACCACAACGGTCAATACATTAATCGATCACCTTTTCCTAACCGTTGTCTCTCGAGAACCAAGCAATGAAGAACGAGACACCTTAGCCAACTATGCCATTAATGATGCACGAGGAACCTATACCGACATGAGTACCTATAATGATCGAATAGGTGTAACCATTATTGTGATGGAGTACCTATCACGATTAACAGAGATCTATACATTTCAAGCGATAGAGGAGTAGATGATGAACAGAAGAGTATTTTTAAAAGGATTTAGTCTCGTAACCATGGCTGCCCTATTTCCAAATTTGGCGTATGGTTCTACTCTGGTTGATTTGTCGCAAGTACAGTTTAACAGTACCGTCTACAACAATAATGCTGCCCAAACCATTATGATTTATCTCTATGGTGGAGCCTCAGAACTTGGAGGAAACCTGACCAATCTAGATGAGATTCAAGAAAAAAGTCAAAACAAATATGATCTTTATTATGTAACTAAAACCACCAATAACTTTTGGGAACAAGCAGGTGGTGAAGCGATGGAACGGATGTTGGCTGCTGGAGATATGAACATTTTTAGAACCTGCTACCGAAAAGACAATCCTACCAAATCACATGGAGACTGTACCTCTGAAAATCAACGTGGACTTATGAACATAGAGGATCCTACCTATGGTGCAGGTATTTTTTCAACCTTAGGAAAGGTTTTAGTAAACAATTCCGTTATTCATTCAGAAACAGTCTTACCATTTTTAACCATGGAAGGGGAATCAGGACTTTTTTCAATAGGACCATTTGATGTCGAAAAATTTTTAAGACCGGCAGCCATGAATGAAAATTTAACCAATCCTTACAGTAGAAGTTTAAGCTATGAACTCTATGCCAATGATGAATGGAGCACAGATCCAAGACCAAATGAGACAGCTATCTCTGAGACTATGGATGAATTGGCAAAATCCATTAACCAACAGCAGAACATTCAAAATGCCTTTGATAAACGAGCAACCTTAGATACCTTTATGCAAGAGCAACAAGAGAAAACAATTCCTGAAGGTATTGAATACCCCAATACCAGTTTTGCAAAAAAACTAAAAGCTGCAGTGAATGTTCTGTCAGGAAATCCAGACACCAAAGTCATCTCATTAGGTGGAGGTGGTTTAGGTGGCTGGGATGATCACTCTAATGCTGTTAGTGCTTATCGTAGCAGAATGACTGATCTTATGGAGTCTATTGAAGTTGCTTTAGCCCACCTCAAAGCAGAAAATAAAAACAATGTTAACATTATAGTTTTTGCTGAATTTGGACGAAATGTGAACCTCAATGATTCAGAAGGTTGGGATCATGGAAACAACCAAAATGTCTATATTTTTGGAGGAAAAGATTACTTCAACCATGTGGGTATTGTAGGCGAGACCCAATTGAGTCCAACGGAGTCAAACAACCGACTCTATACCCAACCAACAGAAAGTTCTTATACCTTTGAGCCGTATGCTGTGGCTGCAACCATTTATAAAATGTACGGAGTGACCAATCCGGAGGTACTTACCAAAGGGTATGGAGCCATTGACGCTGGACTGTTTAAATAAGGTTTATATAAAATGGTCGGTTAAAACCGACCCTACGGTTTATCTTGCTACAATGTCAGATGCAGAAAAAAACCTACACAGAAATTCACAACAACATTGTATCATGGTATCAAGAGCATGGACGGGTTACCTTACCATGGCGTAATACCCAAAGTGCCTATGAAATTTATCTGAGTGAAATCATGTTGCAACAGACCCAAGTTAAAACGGTGTTGGAACGCTTTTATTTCCCTTTTTTAGAACGCTTTCCTACCTTTAACGATGTCGCCAATGCCCCTGTAGATGATGTACTTAAAGCATGGGAGGGATTGGGCTACTATACCCGTGCTAGAAACCTTCACAAAACAGCACAAGCCACCCAAGGTCAACTGCCCAACTCTGCTGAAGCGTTAGAGAAACTGGCAGGCATAGGCAAATCAACAGCTCATGCCGTGGCCTGTTTTGCTTTTAATGAATCTTTACCCATTCTTGATGCCAATGTAAAACGTATTTTGTACCGTTTTTTTGCCATAGAGAAGCGTCATGAAAAAACCTTGTGGGAAAAAGCCTATGAACTTTTTGATCAAAATAACGCCTATATCTACAATCAAACCTTGATGGACATAGGTTCGATGGTTTGTACCCATAAAAACCCTAACTGTAAAGCCTGTCCTTTTGAATCACACTGTCAAGGAAAAGAGAGCCCTCTACTCTACCCTGAAAAAAAAGTGAAAAAAAGCAAACCCGTTAAAGAGCGTTTTATGATTATTTATCATTACAATAACCGATATGCACTCAGTCAAAACGATACCAAACTGCTTGGAGGGCTGTGGGCTTTTGTACAAGAGGAGGCGTTTGATACCAACTCAAACAAGGTAACCCAATTGGGAGCATTTGTTCACCACTATACCCACTTTAGACTTGATGCTAAAGTCTTGCTTCTTACCCAAGAGCTTAAAGAAAACCACTATTTTTCACTCGAAGAGATTGACCAATTGGCTCTGAGTGGTGCTGATAGAAAAGCCTTGGAATTACTCAAGGCATACACCAAATGAGACCACCAAAAACACTGGTCTTAGAACTCCCTTCACCTCGTGAAACCTGCCCCATGGCATGCCTACACTGCATACACAAAAATGTTAAACGTTCTACCTATCCTATATTGCAACATGATGAGATTGTCACGTTACTAACAGAAGGGAAAGCCATGGGAATAGAGTTTCTAAATATCTATCCTCACAATGATGAGATATCTTTTGAACCCATGCACAGTTTACAATATATTAAACTGGGACATCAATTGGGCTACAAAGTAAAAACCGTAAGTAACGGTGCTAATCCAAAAGGAATTAAAAAACTTTTACCTTATCTCCACCGTATTGCCCTTTCAGTTGATGCTATTGACATCAAAACCTATACCTCTATGCGTCATAGTCAATACCATCAGAGCTTATTAGAGAGTATTGAAACTCTAAAAAATTATAAATGCAAATCCCCACTAAAAGCCACAGCACTCATTGTTGTCAACAAAGAGACTTTACCCCTTTTAAAAAAGGAAGTAGAGAACATTTACCAACTCAATATTTTTGATAAAATCAAAATATTAGAGATGCTTCCTATAGGTTCAGCAAAAACCCTCACCCATCAAGCACTCAACAGTAAAAGCGATTTAAACACATTAACAACCTTACGTCAAGCGTATCATGGAAAAGTTGATATCGGTACTCCTTTATGGAGAGTACGCCAAGAACAACAACGAGGCTGTCTTCTAGGTTACAAAGATTTGGTCATTGGACCTAATGGACAACTCGCCGGATGTTCACTACTCTTTTACCTCAACAATTTGGTAGGAAATCTACGAGGCTATGAAAATCTACAAGAGGTATGGACAAAAGGCTTTGATCTTTTTCGTCACAAAGAGAATTTTGTAGTTGACCCTGTTTGTAAAAGCTGTGCATTCTACAAACATGACCTCTGCTGGGGTGGTTGTGGTGCTAGAGGGCTTATTTTTGGAGCAAACAAAGAGTTAGAACGCTCTTGTGGTATTCCGAGTACTGAAGAATCTAAAAAGCTTTATAAAGCTTATTTAACACATAAAATTGATGGGTCATTTTTGATGCCACCCAATTTAAGTACCTGACCATAATAAACTCAAATCAATAACCCTCTCAGCTTTCTCAATACTGTTACGTCGATGGGCGATGGTAATGACCGTTTTATCTTTCACATACGCTTCCAAAGCTTCCAACAGTCTGTCTTCGGTCTCATTATCGAGTGAGGAAGTGGACTCATCAAATATAATGATTTTTGGGTCATCTAAAAGTACTCTGGCTATCGATAAACGTTGTTTTTGACCTCCTGAGAGTTTGGTTCCGTTTTTACCAACGATGGTGTCAAGTTTATGGGGCAGTCCGTTAACAAAGTCGTAGAGTTGGGCTACTTTTAACGCTTCATAAATAACCTTATCTTCGTACGCTTTTCCCAGTGTTAAGTTAAAGCGTAATGAGTTGTTAAACATGAGTGGAGCTTGAAGAACAAACCCTACATTTTCACGTATCTTTTCGTATCCTATCTCTTTGATTTCATGTTCATTGTAGAAAATTTTTCCTGAACAAATGGGGTAAAGTCCTATAAGTATTTGAGCCAAAGTACTTTTGCCACTTCCTGTCTCACCGATGATGGCAACCTTTTCACCCTGTTTGATCTCTAAGTTGAGGTTCGTTAATACTTCAGCATTGCCATCATAAGAAAAAGAAACATTTTCTAAACGAATAGAGGCTGTTTTTTCTCCTTTAAAGGGGTCAATTTTATGCTCATATTTTGGCTCAGCTTTCAGGTCTAAAATCTCATTCAAACGGTCAATAGAAGTTTTTGCATTGAAGTAAAGATGCACATAATTCATAAGTTTGTCAACAGGACGCATAATAATCCACGCATAGGCAAAAATAGCCAACATCTTTCCTATGGTCAAGAAACCAAGCAAAACCATTAAAATACCTGTGGCTCTAAAGATATCATGTGAATACATAATCAGTAGACGCGAAAACTCCAGTGCCATTTCACTTTTAAGTCCAAATTGATACCCTCTGTCACGAATCTCTTTTGCTTTTTTGTCAATGTCATTTAAAAAGTAAGCTTCACGGTTCTGTACCCGTATTTGATTATAAAGCTCCAAACTTTCTGTTAAAGAGTTTTGAAATACTTCTATGGCTTTGTTTTCTCTCTTTTTTATCTTGGCAACAGCTCTAAAAATACGTAGGTAAAAGCCTAAAGCCAAAGGATTTAAAAGTAAAATAACCAGTGCCAACTGCCAGTTGAGAACCAAAATAACAATGGCAATACCAATCAATGTTAAAAACTCAACAATAATTTCTCCTACTGATGAAGAGACAAACTTGTCAACCGTGTCAACATCGGTAATGACCTTGGCCGATACGGCTCCCGATCCCAACATGTCATACTCACTCATGGATACCGTTTGCAGGTGATTAAGCAGTTTTCGTCGTACGGTGTAGGTGACTTGTTTTGATATTTTAGTAAAAAGACGAATATGCAAAAGGTTCAACAAAAGACTAATGGCTTTGAGTATCAAAGTGATAATAAGTACGGTTAAGATGTAATATTCAGGTGAAGAGATGGTTAAATATCGGTCAATTGTTTGAGTTATCTCCCCACCTTTTCCTAAAATAATCTCGTCAATAAGCAGTGGAATTAAGAGGGGTACGGGAATGGTAAGCAGTGTTGATAGAATGGCTACCAAATTGGCGACCATCAGTACTTTTTTGTGTTTGTATATTTCACGTAGAATCGATTTGATACTTATCATTACATGCTCTTTTTTAAAGGCAATATAGCATAAGTTCGTTAATTACCAATTAATATAAATCTGTTATAATCGAAAGCAAAAAGAGATATCATGTTTAAAACAGTCAACACGTTGCTTCTACTTCTTCTACTTTCTGCCTGTTCTTCTCAGGAGGGTACAGAACAAAAAGAGAATAGTAATACGCCAACCAAGCAAAGCACAATAGAACCTAAAGCTACCGAAGTATCTAAGCCGGAGTCTGTGACCTCTACAAAAGAAGTTTCTCCGGAAACATCCCTCTTTACACTAAAAACCATCACTGGAAAAGAGCTACATATAGATGAAACTGTTGGAGGATTAACCTTTCAAGAGTATAAAGAGAAAGTGGTATTGGTCATCTTCTTTGGGCACCGATGCCCACCATGTTTGGCTGAAATTCCTGTACTCAAAGCCTTAAAGGATAAAGGTCACAATGATCTGGAGATTGTAGCTCTTGAAGTTCAAGGAAATTCAGAAGAACAACTCAAAGCTTTTCAAGAAAGAACGGGTATCAATTACCATCTTATTACAGGTAAAAATCATTATGAATTTATTGATTACATTGCCCAAAAAGCCAACTGGACAGGTTCTATCCCTTTCTTAATAGGGTTTAATAAAAAATCTGAAGTTAAAGTGGTGCATGTAGGTGGTGTTAATGCTCAGCAATTTGACAATATCTACGATACCCTATCCAAAGAATAATAACCGAACATACCAATCTACTATACAAATAGATTGGTATTAAAAACTCTATGACAACAATTTAACCGATCGTTTTCCCTTAATAAGCTGTGGTAAGGGTTTGTTCTTATCGACTGTACTCGGCATGGTTTTCAGTACCAAACCTATATTTTTCAAATTCTTCTCTCGAATCAACTTTTCAAGATCGGTGATGGATGATTTTTTACTAAAGTTTTCTCTAAAAACAATCAAATTAATATCACTGTATTGCATCAAATAAAAGGTCTCTAAGGCAACATCAAACGAACCCGTATCAATAAAAATATAATCATACCTTCTTTTTAATGTTGGCAATAGATCCTCTAAACGAGGTGAGAGCATCAACTCGATAGGATTGGGTGGCGTAGGACCAGAGGTAATAATGTCCAAATTTGGGTTGGTGGTTGTAAAGATGACATTACCCAAATTGTCACGCCCGTTTAAGTAGGTACTAATGCCACTGTACTGCTGTTCTAATCCAAAATGTTCATGTAAGGAAGGGTTACGCATATCCAAATCGATAATAATGGATCTGTAGCGTGTATCTTGAAAAATCTTACTGAGATTCACAAGCGTCGTCGTTTTCCCTTCTCCTTGAGCAACAGAAGAGATCAATACCACATTTCCTTCATCCTCTTTTTTAAAAAACTGTAAATTCATTGCCAATTTACGATATGCCTCTTCGACAGAGACATTCAACAAGAGGTTCTCTTTATATAAAGGGATATTTCCGTAAATTGGCAACTTGGTTAAATGCTCAACATCTTTTTGTGTTTTTACCTTATCAACCGTCAGGAAACGTAGAAGTGCAAAAAATACCCCCAAAACAAAACCTATCAAAAAAGCAATCACCAAAATAATTATTTTTTTAGGTTTTACCGGTACAGATGAAGTGTACGCTTGATCTACAGCTTCATAATCAGCAAGTGATGCCACTTTAATCAACTCTTTTTCTGATTTTTTCTCCAATAAATAGGTGTACATTTTTGATTTAACTTCATAATTACGTTTAAATGAAATCAGTTTTTTCTCTTTTTTAGGCAATGCTGTTAAAATCTCTTCGTACTTATTTTTTTGGTTCAAAAGATTGATACGTTTTTCTGTGAGAACCGAAGCCAAATTTTTAATGTTTAGAGTAACTTTATTTTTAATGTTTGCCATTCTCTGACGTATTTGAATCAGTCGAGGATAACTGTCCGTAAACTCCAATTTAAGTTCATCTTCTTCAGCTTGCAAGGCATTAAGAGTGTCTATAAGCTTAATGGTACTTTGATCATTAAACTCCAACAGTGTCGGAGCAATGGCATCAAGATTTCGATTATGTCGAATAAACTGTGTCAAATTATGAATCAATTTCTCTTTAAGTGTAATTTCTGAAAGTTGTAAATCAACATCACTCAATTTTTCAAAAAAGTTTGTTGACTTAACCGAAGGATCAATACTTTTGTTTTTAGACTGGTAATTTTCAAGTTCTCGTTCCGACACTTCTAGTTCAGCTTTGGTCACCTCCAACTGCTCATCTAAAAATTTTAAAATCTTATCATTGATACTGTTTTTCTTTTTAATACTTTGCTCAATATACGCTTCAATGAGTGCATTAACATAGTTGTTTGCACGTGCAGGTATGGTGTCATGAAATGTAATATGGATAAGATTTGAATTTAAATCCACTCTCCCCACAGAGAGTCTTTTTTTAATAGTATCTTCATAAATATGACGGTGATCACCATTCACTTTAATGTAAATAGGCTCAGTAAATGTTCTGTTTTTTCTAAAAGTAGCTCTAAAATAAGGTGTTTGCACCTCTTTATTATAATTATAGGTACTTGAGACCGGATTATCTTCAGACTTTAAAATAAATCCATCTCCTTTTGGTATAAGTGTAATGTACTGTCCCACCATATGGCTACTCATATCCGATATACGCTCTATGCTAATGGGTACATCTTCATAAATTTCAACATTTTTATACCCCTCATCAACAAAGTATCTTATTTGAAAGTTAACTTTCTCTAATGCTTTTTGATTCATCTGATAGGTCTGTAGTATCAATATCTCTTGATCAATGCCGGCACTGTTTGTTTTTAATAAGGTATCCCGTAAAAGATCTTGTGCTCCCAGTGTTGTGTCATCACTTTTAATTTTGACTAGGGCATAGGACTCATAAGTAGGAGGAATAAAATAGAGATATGCTTTCGCAAGTAACAAAGAGAGAACTACCACACTTAGTATTAACCATTTGTAGGGTAATACTATTTTAAAAAGTTCAATGATATAATTCTCCTCTTTAGGAGCGTGTAATGGTAGAGATTTCATATTATTTATATACCAATATTAAAGTTTATTTTAAACATAAATAGTAACAATTTAAAACTTTAATTTTACTTATATTTTTTTTGTATCTATTTTTTATAATCAATACTTTGAATAAAATAGAAACTTTGCCAATATGATTAACTTTTTTTCAATAAAAATATGCACTACATATCCAACGACCAATGCAACAAAAATCATTGAAAAATTCATTAAAAATTCATTTTGAGGCAGTAATTTTTCAAGCTTCCGATAAAGAAAAAAGACAATCACTAACACAAATGGATGAGAAAGGTAGAGAGCGTATGATGAGTCTCCTAACTTTAAGAACAGTGACGATTCTTTCTTTTTCCAAACATACTCCAATGATATTAGACCAAATGAAAATAAAAAAGCAGGAATACCACTATCTATCGCACGTACACCCATAAGTGCATAACCGGAAAATGTGGCATAAAACCAAACTAATCCAATAACAATTAAAGTAATGGAACACAATAAAGATATCTGTTTTAAATTTTGAATACTATAATAAAGCAACATTCCCAAAGCAAACTCAAAAAATAGATTATTGATAAAAGCATGAGAGATATGGTTCATCATTAACTCAGGCAACATAATTGAGCCTAAAAAAGAGAATGTTAATAGTATAAAAACAAATATATTTCCACGAACTTGTGTAAAGAGTAGACCAATTGCAAAAATAAAATAAAAAATAAATTCAAATTCCAATGTCCAACCAACTGAAACCAAATAATTTTCATTCGCTCTTAAAGGTAAAAGAAAAAATGATTTAAAAATTTCTGTCTTCCCTCCACTACTGTTAACAAGTTGAGGAAAAAGTAAAAAAGCACTGAGTGCCATCAAAGTAAAAAACCAATAAAGTGGGACAATACGTATAAAACGTTTTTTCAAAAATGTTCTAATCGCATGAGGTTGTTGATAAAGTTTTACCGAAGTATGTGTCATTATAAATCCAGAAATAATAAAAAATATATCCACACCAAATGTTCCGGCATCATGCCACCATGCAAGTGTCATGTTGTCTATTTGTATACTCTTCCATGCTGTATGACTTAAAAGCACTAAAAATGCAGCTATGGCACGCAAGTATTGTATAGAGAGCAACATTAGTATATATCCTTG
Source organism: bacterium (assembly GCA_018822805.1). Lineage (GTDB taxonomy): Bacteria > Campylobacterota > Campylobacteria > Campylobacterales > Sulfurovaceae > UBA1140. The sequence continues at coordinate 8,622 of JAHJJU010000116.1, read as the reverse complement.
GATTTAAATGATAAAAAGTAAATAAGAGAAGGAGAAACCCTTCTCTTGTCTAATAGTTGGAGAGCTTTAAATTATCAAGAAATCCACCTGTAGCAACAAATCTAGTCACACTAACAATTCTATTATCTGGTTCCAAAATTCTTAACTGTTGTTCAATATTTACTTTAAAGTGTTCCCATTTGGTAATATCAGGCTCATATGAATAACCTCGTACATGCTCAACAGGTGAAGGATAATTCAACTGTGTCCCATTTGGACTGATTGTCGGTGGCACATTTCCATGATTAAAGAATGAATCCCAAATCATTCTACGTGGACCATTGGTCGTTTGGACATCTAAGCCTATACTGTAGTGAGGCATGTAACCATATCGACTATTGTTGGGTAACTTATATTGAGAAAGACCACCTACATCTACTTCCAATACTTTTTTAGAATCATCACTGTTAAGTGGTAAGTAATATTCTGCTATATTAGAAGTATTGGACACCCATTGTGGTACCAATACCAATGCTTTATTACTTTGATACCCTTGATTGGCAAGTTGTGGGGTATACGAACCGGAAACACGAATCCAATTGGCATTTAATCCATTCTCAGCATTTTCATACACCGTAGAGGTAACAGGAACATCTTGAACGCTAATCGTTACCGTTGCTTCTTTGGTTAAGGAATTATCAAAAAATGCTCTTACATCATAACTTCCTGCCGGCAAACCATTGAGTGAAAGTTCGCCTTGTACGGTTCCACCTGTCCATCTCCACTCAATGACATTTGAAAACTCATAACTTGCACCTGCCGGATAAATTCCTATCCAATCTTCCGGATCACCCAACATGTTGTCAAAGTTTACATCAATTAGTTCATTTGGTAAATACGTTGTTTTATTGGTTGTCAATATCACACCATCGTTATTGACCTTTTCTTCTACAACAAAGCTCTTTTTCGCTTCTAAATTGAATGAGTTATTAAAAAATGCTCTTGCCTCATAAGCTCCAATAGGTAAGGCACTGAAGTTTATACTGCCATTAACCACACCACCTGCCCAATTCCATTGGACGACATTACCCCAATCATTACTGCTTCCTGCCGGGTAAATCCCTATCCAATCTTGGCTATTTCCTGACATATTTTCAAACAATACTTCAATGACTTCATTAGGAGTATAACTCTCTTGATCCGGTATCACAACAACAGCGTTTCCATTTCCGTTATCTTCAACACTAAAAGCATAACCCGCTTCTAAATTAAATGAGTTTTGATAAAATGCTCGTGCTTCATAATTACCAATAGGTAGAGAGTTAAAGTTGACTGATCCGGCTGCATCACCTCCTGACCACTCCCACTGAATGACATTACCCCAATCATTACTACTTCCTGCCGGGTAAATTCCTATCCAATCTTGGCTATCACCAAGCATCTCCGTAAAGTTTGCCACAACGTTTTCATTACTTCCATAAACACTTTTATCCGTTGCTATGGTTGCTGCCTGAAGTGTACCTAATAACATGCACCCAATTACAATTATTTTTCTTAACATGGAAAATCCTTATTTTTCTTTGTTTCTATATGTTATATATTATGATTGTAGCAATTTTTCTTTGAATTTTTCTTTAATTTTAAACATTTTAAACAAATAAAAACAAATTTTAAATATTCAATAAAGTATAAGAAAGAGAATAAAGATTTAATCAAATAGTTTCTTATATTGTGACTTTATATTCTCAACTGAAAACATTTGTGCCCGTTCAAATGCTTGTGCAATCAACCGTCTTCTTTGCTCTGTATCTTCTAAAAGCTGTTGAATAGCCCTATTAAGATCTTCTACTGAACCTACCGGATACAACAGTCCATAATCAGCTACTTCAATGCCGTCTAAAAGCTGTTTAGAACTGTCCGTAGATGGTGCCATAATTTCACGTGGACCACTAATACAGTCACTTGAGATGACAACTGTTTTACACAACATCGCTTCTACCAACACATTAGGAAAACCCTCAACCGAGGAACTGGAGATAAAGATATCACTGCGTTTAATATAAGCAAATGGATTTTTCACCTGCCCTAAAAAGTGCACCCTTTTCTCCAAACCAAGCGTTTTAGCCAGTAATTCTAAGCTTTCCTGTTCTTTTCCATCACCCAATATTAAAAGTTCCACATCCAAAGTCAAATGCTTCATTGCACGTATAACATCTTGAAAACGTTTTAGTGCAATCAAGCGTCCCACGATAACCAAATAACGTTTATTACTATCAAAGCTAAATCCTTCAACTTTTTGATGGGCTTGTGACAAAATAGCCTCAACATCAAAAGAATTATAAATCACCTGCTCTGGATTATTACTATTAAAATGTGTATGAAAATCCAACTTCATTCGCTCTGATTGATGAATGATTAAATCAGCTTTAGGATAGAGTCGTTTAATCAGAAAAATATTAATTTTCCCAGAAAATCCCTCGTTAAAAAATCGAGAAACCACCGAACGATTGGCAACCTGTATGCGATGCTTTGCACCAAGAAGTCGTGAAAAAAGGTTCACATAGTTGGCACGAAAGAGGTAACTTTGAACATTTGAAATATGATGTTTTTTCACATAACGTTTTAACTTCCATGCATAATAGGGAATCAACAGCATACTGTCTTTAACACTATTGGTAAAATAGACCACCTTGACTTCAGAAGGAAGTTCATAAAAATCATTGTTTGCCAAAGAGAGTATCGTCACCTTTTTTCCCTCTTTTAGCAGTTGCTTTGCCAATGTTGCTATGGCACGTTGGGCACCACCTTCACCTAAAGAGTTAATCAGAAATGTAACCTTTGAGGGTTCTTTATGCATAAAAAATCTTTTCATATTTTTTCATAATAATTTCATAACTGTAACGTCGTTTGACAGACTCTACTACTTTAGATTCGATAAACGTTTCATCCACTACCATTTGAATGGTTTGAGCCAAAGCAGAAATATCACCATTAGGAACCGAAACCCCATTAATCCCCTCTTCAATAATTTCTGTAATCCCTCCGGGACACGCAAAAGCAACCACGGGTGTACCCAAACTGTTTGCTTCCAAAAGAACATTGGGAAAGCCTTCATGTTCCGAAGTTAAAACGAAAAGATTAGCCTGTTTCATATAGGGATAAGGATTGGTTTTATGCCCTTCAAAAACCACACGATTTTCCAGATCAAGCTTACTGGTTAATGCTTTTAATGATGCTTCCTCTTCTCCTGAACCTACAATAACCAAATGGTAGTTTTGAGGCAATTTTACTAAAGTCTGCAACAACAAATCCTGACGTTTTCGCTTACGTAGCGTTCCCACACTGACCAAGTTTACCATTTTAGGATCAAAAGTAAAATCGATTGCTTCTTTTGACAAAGCTTCCACTTTTTCAATATCTATAGGATTATTAATAACACAAGCTCTCTTCGCAGCTTTGGGATAATGCAAGGCTAAATCATTTCTCATATCTTCAGATTGGGCAATAATCACATCATAATAGTGATACACATTTCGATATAAAAAGTTAAAGAGCCGAGGATACTTCCCTCTTTGATTCTCCATACTCACAATATTGGTCTCCCGTGAAATCCATCGTGTTTTGGGTAGCAACCGTCGCATTAAAGGGATAAATGGAGCCAAAGCAATGTTCACATGACCAATACCTGTAAAAATAGTATCGGGTTTAATGGTATAAAGCGTTCGTAAACACGTTGGTATACTTTTTTTTACCGATGAGCTCTCTAAATCATGGACCACAATATTGGTATCGAGTAAGGCTTTTAAGGTTCCTATATTTTTAACAATAATCAGATGAACCTCATCCCCTTGTGATGAAAAATGGTTCAAAATATTCACCATCATGCGTTCAGCCCCACCCATGGTCAGTTCATGAATAATTCCCACAAGACGTTGTTGTTTCATAAGCGTCTCTCCTGAATTTTTTTAATTACAAAATAGGGATAGGTATAGTAATCAAAGAGTTTAATTTTATCTCCTCCAAAAGAGGCTTTAAATTTATCAATCCCTGCTAAACCGGCATCGACACCATTGTTGTATCCTCCCCAATCAAAAGTTTCAAACGATAATCTTTTAAAATGCATCATTGTTTGCCAATGCAAATAACGATTAATCCATCCTATTTTAGCACGCACCGAAGTGTCATCTACATCATAAAGTATGCTAATCGAATGAAGCAGTCGTACCACGCCACTCTCCTGATCGACTATATAAACCTGCATATTCGTCAATATACCATCCAAATAGCCTGAAATATAAAAAAGATTTTCACCATACTTATCAATGGATCGTTTGCTAATCGGTGCCAAATTTTTAGCATTGGAAAATTGGGTATAAAATTGTAGAAATTGCTCTTTACTGGATTGATCAAAATGGTACGTAAAGCCCTTTATCTTTTTACATTTACGAATCTCATTACGAACATTGGATTTAAACAGAGAAAAAATTACCTCTTTTTCCATACGCAAATCATTAACCAATGTATACTTCTCTTCTTTTAGTAAAAACAAGTTATTCACATCCATCCGACTGTCACGATAACCGTTTAGTCCTAAAATGCTCACACTTTCCAAAGGCATTTCTGAGGCAAACCACATTTCACAAAAGGTTAAACCTTTAATTTTATAAGCAATACTTAACATCTTACATCCACTTCTCATACCACATCTCAAACATCAAAATAAACCAAAGTTTTTTAATGCTCACATTTTTACCCAAGAGATACTCATCACGTAAATGTACCACCTCATCAGCATTAAAATACCCCTCTTTACTCAATCGTTCATGACTTAAATAGTGCAAAAAGTAGGACTTTAACTCATCTTTAAACCAGGCTGTAATCGGAGGTGCAAACCCCATTTTAGGACGATTCATCATCGACTCCGGTAGGTACTTATGGGTAATCTGTTTTAGTATCCACTTCTGCTCCCCGTCACGGTACTTAAAATAAGAAGGAAGCCGTGCAGCAAACTCAATAATGTTGTAGTCCAAGAACGGTTCACGCCCCTCTAGACTGACACTCATGGTGGCTCGGTCAACTTTGGTTAAAATGTTGTCTGCCATATAGGTCTGGTAATCCACCATGAGCATTTGTGCAATACAGTCATCTATTTTTGATATATCACTGTCAAACGCTGTTTTAAGTGATACTGGTCTATAGGTCAAAAGCTTCTCTAGCTGCACTTGCGTAAACTGTTCGGAACGGAACTTAAACATCTCAGCACAATTCTCCAGTTCTAGCAGTTTTTTAACCTTTTCATAACGGGTTTCAAAATTGTACATTCTATCCGTACAAGGAATGTTTCGAGCAGAGATCAAACCCATCGCAGAAGAGAGAGTTTTACGAACGGGGCGTGGAATTTTCTGAAATGATTGACGCATCTTGGCTGTACCAGCATACGAATCATAACCGGCAAAAATCTCATCTCCCCCATCGGCACTTAGACTTACGGTTACCTTTTCTCGTGCCAACTGACTGACTAAAACGGTGGGAATCACCGAATCATCACCAAAAGGTTCATCGTAGATTTCAGCCAATTTAGGAATGATATCCAGTGCATCTTTATGACTACAGTAGTACTCATTATGAGAGGTTCCTAAATACCCGGCAACATCTCGTGCATGAGGGGCTTCATCATAACCGTTCTCTTCAAAACCGATGGTAAAGGTATTAATCTTTTCCTCTCTGTCCGATTGTAAAAGTGCTGTAACCAAAGAACTGTCATACCCCCCACTTAAAAAAACACCCACGGGAACATCGGAGACCATACGATACTCAAATGATTTTTTAAGTAGGGTCTCTGTCTGTTCTATCGCTTCTCTATCGGTTAAAATAAGTTTGGGTTTTTCATACCACTCACGAACACTCCAGTAACACGTTTTTTCAATAGAGTGATGCTTTAAATCAAGATGCAATGCATGACCTGCATTTAACTGTTCAGTAAACTTAAAAATAGAGTAGGGTTGCATAATGTAACCGTGCTGTAGATAAAGTGCCAAAATATCTCTATTAATCTCTTTTTCAAAATCGGGATGTTGATGAAAACTTTTTAATTCACTGGCAAAAAGAAAAAGCCCCTCGTTCCAGTACCAGTAGAGGGGTTTTACCCCTGCTCTATCACGAATGAGGGTTAATTGCTCTTTGGCTTTATCGAAAATAGCCATGGCAAACATACCGTCAAACTTTTCTAAAGCATCCAATCCCCAACAATGATAGGCTTTTAAAACCACCTCCGTATCACTATGGGAATGAAAGTCATACCCCAATACTATAAGCTCTTCACGAATCTCATTAAAGTTATAGACTTCACCATTATAAACAATCTCTAAAGCTTCATGCACCATCGGTTGTCGTCCCTCATCAGAGAGGTCTAAAATAGAGAGTCGTTGATGTCCCAAGCCGATGGTTGTGTCGGTTAAAGTATGGTAGAGATGCCCACTCGCATCCGGTCCACGATGTTGAATCACCTTCATCATCGCGTTTAAATTCTCTTCGTTGCTCTTTTTTCTAAAATCGCAAAAACCCACTATACCACACATGGTACCACCTTTTATAAATGATTAGACTTCTTGCAAAACTAACGAATATTCTCAATTCATGAGTTTTGCAAGAAGGCTATTAAAATAGACATAATTTAAATAAAAATGAAACAGTTGTACCAGTATCATGGCACATGCCAAACCATACACCCCGTACAAAGGTACAAGCATACCTACCAGTATTACATTGACCAACAATGTCCAAAAAGTCGATTTGGTCACATAGAGAGGTTGTTGCTGGGTTACAAAACTCTGTGAAAAAAGCCCACCTATAGGGAAAAGGATCACAGTCACACTCATAATTTGTAGCAGTTCGGTTGTTACCACGATCTCTTTACCCGAAATTAATTGCACGATATCCGAAGCCCACCATGCAACCGTAAGTGCAACAACAAACATGCCTAAAACCAGACCTTTTAGGGTTTTATAGAAAATCGAATAGTAGTTTTGCCGACTCTCTTCCCATTTTTTAGACAAATAAGGAAAAAAGACTTGATTTAAAATCTCTCCCAAGCTGACCAATGCCGAGACAATCTTGTCTGCAATGGCATAGTAACCTACCACTGTATGTGAGGTAAAGAGACCCAAAATAAAGATATTGCTTGAGGTATAAAAAACCACAGCCATCCGAGAGAGAAACACATGCCAGCCTAGTAAAAAGTATTCACGCAGTACAGCATAGGGTTGCCAAACAAAACGAACCTTAAACGTTTTATACATATAAAAGAGAGAAATCGCACCCACGACAATAAAGCCTAAACTGTTTAATAAGGGAACCAAATAGGCATCCTCTTTCTCTTTGACAAAAAGTAAAATGGCTATAAGAAAAAAGAGTTTTGCCACGATATTTAAAATCGCAATATAGCCCATTTTTTCAATGCCTTGAAAAAACCATATGGGAAAAAATACCTGTCCCATCACCATTCCAAAGGTCAAAAGATAAATCAAAGCATCGTTGCCCAACTTGTCAAACAAAAATAGAGATATTACCAAAATAGCAAATCCCAACAACATCAACAAAATTTTAATCATAAGCACCGAAGAAACGATTTCATTTAACTTCTTAGCATTCTCTCGATGTACCGATATTTCTCGTGTTGCCGTTATATTAAACCCATAGTCACCTAAAATCATAAAGTAAGCAATAAAAGCCGTTGCCATTGCCAACAAACCAAAAATTTCAACCCCTAAGGTGTACAACAAATAGGGTACGACCAAAAGAGGCAAAATAAAATTTAATCCTTGAACAATGCCCAAAGAGAGAAAGTTCGATAACAATACATTTTTCTCTCTATTATCAAACAACTTGAATCCTATACGCATAGATTATACTTTAAAAAAGTCTGCTGTTGAGCCACTTGGATAGGTCACCTCTTTTAGCAAAGTCAGTCGATCTTTCAAGACCTTGCAGGATGCATTTGCATAAATAATATAAACCTCATTTTCAAATGACGCTTTATGTTCAAGAATATTCTCAATCACTTTCTGCATTACCACTTCATCAAAAGGGTTAAAAAAGTAGATCACCGAAACATTTTTAGGAGGTACATAGGTCGCAGCATCAGCGTACAGTGATTCAACATTCTCCAACTTCATTTTTTTAATATTTTCTACAGCCGTCTCATGCAACTCTTTTGCAAACTCAACTCCAATACTTTGTTTAAAACCTATCTTTTTTGCATGAATAATCGCTGCGCCCTTACCACTACCGTAGTCAATAAAAAGCTCTTTACACAAAGGAGTTTCAATAACCGATTCCAAATCCTTAATCAGCTGTATTAAAAAGTCTTTAGAACTTGAGACCAACGCCGTTCCGTGTTCTTGATACTCACCTGTACGGGTTAAATCATAAATATTTTGGGTACTAAAATCAACCCCTTTAATTTTCAAATAGATTCTTTGAAACATTTTCCGAAGGGTAAGAAGAAAACCATTTGCACGAAGTGAATTTAAAAGAACATCCAACTTATACCCTATTCTATTTTGATGCGACATATCTGCATTTGTATGTGTTTCTCTCATAAATACCTCATAAACATTAATTCTTTATTATATATAAATTTTT
>JAHJJU010000115.1 GCA_018822805.1 bacterium | reverse complement strand
ATTAATGAATTAAATTTAATATTTAAAATAAAGAAAAAAATAATTTTGAATCCTGCTATAATCTTTTTATGAAAAATTTGAAAACTTTACATATCTATCCTACTTCCAGAGCGATAAGAAATATGCGTGAGCAACAAAAAGAACACAATGCACTTTTGCCAACACTCATGCGTATTGATGATTTTGAACGTCGGGCTATTTTACTGCCTAATCTTGTGATGGTTGATCCTCTTCAACGAACACTCTTACTGCAAGAAGCAGCACGTTTTGATGCCTTTGATGGTCTAAAAATAAACCGTGATTTGGTACGTTTTTTTACAAAAAGTGATGCCATATTCAAATTTTTTGAAGAGCTCAGTCATGAAGAGGTGAGCTTTGATGACCTAGTTGAGGGTGATGCCTATGTGGAGTTTTCGGAACATATTGAGATACTTGAACAGCTATTGACAAAGTATAAGCATCTTTTAGCGAGTAAAGGATTAACCGATCGCGTTTTTATTCCTAAAAGTTACCGTTTAAACCGAGGTTTTGTAGAGGGTTACGATGAATTTGAACTGCATTTAGAAGGGTACATGAGTTATTTTGAACTTGGACTTATCGCTCAGGTGGCTGAGCATCGACCGTTTATAATTCATATGCAGACCTCGAAATTTAATAAAAAAGTTCAAGAACGCTTTTTAGAGATGGGCATAGAGCTTGATAATGATGCCTTTGTTTCGTTTGATCTGCATACTAAAATGGTTTGCTCTTCACTAAAAGATGAGGAAAAAATAGAAGCAAGTGTTTATGCCGTAGAGGAGCGATTGGCTCAAATACCTCTGTTGTTAGAGTCGGTACAACAGATGGTAAACAGTGGAATCCCTCCTGAAGAGATTGTGGTGTTACTCCCTGATGAAAATTTTAAAGAGAGCGTTCGCCTTTATGATAAGCTCAACAATTTTAACTTTGCCATGGGGTTTGACTACAATAAAACCAAAAGTTACAAACGTTTTGAAGCCATTTATAATCATTGGCAGAGTTTTTCCGATGAGACGCAATTTTTACTGAAAAAGTATAACATAGAGCAGGAAAGAGTGGGGGAGATGAATCCACTAAAGGAAGTGAATGTTGAAACATTTTTTACGCTCATGGAACCTTTTGATTTGGATACCAAAAGAGCCGTGGTTGAAGAGGCACTCACCCAGTTCAAAAGCATCTTTTCCTCAGAGCTGATGTCGCTAAAGTCATGGTTGTTCCTTTGGTTAAAACGTTTGGGTCAGTTAAGTCTGGATGATGTCCGAGGAGGAAAAGTAACCGTGATGGGAGCGTTAGAGACCCGAGGAGTTGCGTTTAAAGGGGTAGTGGTTGTCGATTTTAACGATGGTATTGTTCCTTCTATTCCTGCTAAAGACAGCTTTTTAAACTCTTCGCTTAGAAAATTTGCCAAACTGCCGACTAAAAATGACCGTGAAGCCCTGCAAAAACAGCTCTACAAACGTATTTTGGAACAGGCTGAAACTGCCACCATTATCTACAGTAGAAGCAACAACAAAGCTCCGGCTTCGTATCTGTACGAGTTGGGATTAGGATTGGGTGAGTATGTAATGCCCGGTTTAGAGCTACTTTACGATGAACCCAATATGGTGATAGAGCAAATAGATCCGATTATTGAAAAGTTTGATGCCAGAACCATTACGTGGTCGGCGAGTCGTCTTAAAACTTTTTTGACCTGTAAACGAAAATATTACTACCACTATGAAGAGCAGTTAAAAGCCAAAGAGGATGAGGAGCTGAATGAAGGGGCTTTTTTACATATGCTTTTAGACCATCTCTTTAGAGAGCATAATTTTTATAAAAGTGCTGAGGAGATGAAGTCAAACATCGACCGACTTTTAGACCAACTTTTAGAGACTTCTAGCCCTAAAATAGCGTACTTAAAACTCTTATGGAAAGCCAAATTGATGAAGTTTATTGAGCAACAGATTGTTCACTTTAAAGCAGGGTGGCGTGTTGTGGAACGTGAAAAAGAGATTATTGGTTCTATTGGGGGCATAAATTTTAAAGGACGAATCGATAGAATTGATCAAGATGTCGCAGGTACAATGGTGATTGACTATAAAAGTGGTTCTATTACTGAAGCCAATCGAATCAACAATTTAGAGAAGTTAACCGATTTTCAAATGAGCATCTATTTTGAACTTTTAAAAGATAACTATAAAGGACTCAACTTAGCATTCATCGAAATATTTAATGGAAAAATGAGTGAAATCACCGAGTTAGAAGAAAAAACAGAACGTTTACATGAGACCATTGGAGCGTTAAAAAGTATGAATAGAATCGTTGCAGAGCGTTGTGAAGATGTGAGTCGTTGTACCTATTGTGATTATACGTTGTTGTGTGAAAGAGGAGTTTATCTATGATTTTTCAACCCTATTTAGCCTATTCAGCCTCTGCCGGTTCGGGAAAGACTTTTGCTCTTTCTGTTCGTTATATCTCTTTGCTCTTTTTAGGTGAAGAGCCTAATACTATTTTAGCTGCGACTTTTACAAATAAAGCAGCAGCTGAAATGAAACAACGGGTTATATCTTTGCTTATTCATTTGACCGATAAAAAGAGTGAGCTATCAGCTATTTCAGAGCAGACAGGTTTTAGTGAAGAGGAGCTTTTAGAAAAACAGCCAGAGGTTTTGGAAAATTTTTTGTCGAGTTCCAACTTTATTGTGACACTGGACAGTTTTTTTACCTCTATCTTACGTTCGGCCTCACTCTACATCGACATAGAACCCGATTTTGTAACCAAAGAGATGAACGATACGATAAAAGAGGAGAATTTTTTAGATGAGGTGCAAGTCAACTCATTGATGCATGAGTTGGTACGATTGGCAATGAACATTGAAGACAAACGGTTTTTAAAGATGTTTGAGTTGATGCAGAATTTTTATAAGATCGACCCTTTGTTGCCTGATACCGACTATGAACTTTTTAATATTGAGGCGTTAGAGGAAAAAATTGATAGCAAACGTGAACATTTACATACATTGGTTAAAGAATCAGGAGCTTCAGCAACGGCTGTAAATAATTTTATACCGATGGAGATAAAAGCACTTTTTTCTAAGACCGTATTTGATAAAGAGAGTCTGCTTGACCATAAAAATTATAAAAAATATGTCGAGAAAAATCCGACTATCGAAGAGGAGTTTCTAGCATTAAAAGGGTTGCTTGCTGATTGGGTTAGAATGAAAGAGCAGGTGGTATTGCACAATCTTTTTCAAGTTTATGACTACTATAAAAATGCAAATATCACTACAGCAAAGCAGTTGGGAGTTTTGAGTTTTGATGATCTCTCCTACTTTACTTATAGACTCTTGCAAGAGACCAAAGACAAAGAGTTTTTATACTTTAAACTGGACAGCCGTTTTAAACACATACTGCTTGATGAGTTTCAAGATACTTCTACCTTGCAGTTCTTGTTGTTAGAGCCTCTTTTAGAAGAGATTTTTGCAGGAGGAGATGATTTTAGATCGTTCTTTTATGTGGGCGATACCAAGCAGTCGCTGTATCGTTTTAGAGGTGGGGTAGAAGAGTTGTTTGATGCTGTAGCAGGAAGGTACAGTATAGAGATTGCTCAGATGGACACCAACTTTAGAAGCTCCAAACAGGTGGTAGAGCAAGTGAATCGTTGGTTTGAACCCAATATGCTAGGCTATGTTAATCAAAAAGCCAATGGCTTGAAAGATAAATATGAAAATGAGATAGAGGGCTATGTTGAAGTTGTTCAAAATGAAGAGCTGGTGGAAGAGGCGATTGTGCAATTGGAGAAACTTTTAAAAGCGAACATTCCTTTAACCGAGATTGCATTTTTAGTTTCAACCAATAAAGATGGTGCGACCCTGCAAGAGGCATGTTATGCTAAAGGGTATGCAAGCTCTTTAAAAACTTCCAGCTCTCTTAAACATACAGCCAAAGTGGCTGCCGTGGTGGCAATGGTTCAGTACCTTTTTACAGGGATAGAGCTTGATGCCCGAGCAGTTCTTGAACGTGTGGGTAAAAAGCTTGATGAGGTTGATTTAACATGGTTTCATCCGTTTATGGAACCTTTGGTTGTGGTGCATAAAATTATTGGTATGTTTGGGTATTTTGAGAACGATTTGAACATACTGAAGCTTTTAGAGTTTGCAGCAACGTTTTCAGACATAGCAACGTTTTTAGAAGAGTTTGCCCTCTCGAGCATCGATGTGGCATCTTCGACCAAACACGGAGCGATGATTATGACCATTCATGGCTCTAAAGGGTTGGAATTTCAACAGGTGATTGTACTGGATCGATTTAAGGGTTCAGCCAATGATCGCTCGATGTTGCTTTATGCCTATGATGATAACTTGTTGATCGATCAGCTGTTTTACAAAATGGGTAAACGTGAGAATTTTGATGAAGTTTATAGAGCGTTACGTGAAAAACAGAAGTTATTGTCCCAAAAAGATAAAATGAATGTTCTCTACGTGGCATTGACCCGAGCGATAGAGAGCATGATTGTGGTACGAAAAGAGAAAAGTTCGATCTTTGATACTTTAGGAATGACACCGATGTCTATAGGAACATTACGAATGCATCCTGTAGGGGTTGACCCATGTGTCAACCTATTACACGAAACAATACGCATCACCCATTACGGTGTACAAGAAGTGAACAAACCTGAAGAGGAAGATGAAAAAGATTATGAGGCTATTTTGTTTGGAGTGGCACTGCACTATACTTTAGAGATGATGGCATCGTTTTCTATTATGGGTTTGGCTGAAGCATTGATTGCGACAAAGAACCGTTATGGTTTGCAGTTAAGTAAGGCAAAAATGGATGAGATTAAAAAACGTATTTTAGAGTTGGTAACCAACAGTCGCTTTAAAAAAATGTTGGAGGGTGCAACGGTGAGTAATGAACAGGTGTTGAGTTTTAATGATGAGTTGAAACAGATAGATTTGTTGCTCTCGTATGATGACCATTATGTGGTTATGGATTATAAAAGTTCAAAGAAGTATCATTTGAAACATCGCAGTCAAGTTGCTTATTATAAAAAAGCAATAGCCACCATTATGGAGAAACATACACGAGGGATTATTGTCTATTTATTAGAAGAGGGTGTGGAGATGGTAGAAGTCTAATACAAAGAAGAAGATTAAGCTTAAATTTATCTTAATTTAAATAAATTTTAAGTTTAATAGGATATACTTCGCCACACAAAAGCCAATAGGCTTATTTTATTCCAAGGACATTCCATGAAATTGACATCTGTCATGAAGCCTCATGAAGTAGAGAGAGACTGGATTCTTATTGATGCAGAAGGTAAAACTTTTGGTCGTATTTTAACAGACGTTGCTACTTTTTTAAGAGGTAAACACAAGCCATCATTTACTCCAAACGTAGACTGTGGTGATTATGTGGTGATTATTAACGCTGAAAAAGCGAAGTTTACAGGTACCAAACTTAATACAAAAGAGTACTTTACGCATTCAGGTTACTTTGGTTCTACTAAAAGTAAAAAACTTGATGATATGTTAGACAACCATACAGAAAAACTTTATAAGTTATCGGTAAGAGGTATGCTTCCAAAGACAACTCTTGGTAAAGCAATGCTTAAAAAATTAAAAGTGTACGTTGGTTCTGAGCATCCACATACTGCACAAATCAACAAAGGAGCATAAGAATGGCAACGATCTATGCAACAGGAAAAAGAAAATCAGCTATCGCTAAAGTATGGTTGACTCCAGGTAATGGTACAATGACCATCAATGGTAAAACATTAGATGAGTGGTTAGGTGGACATGAGACACTTAAAATGAAAGTTAGACTTCCATTGGAAGCTACCAAACAACTTGAATCAGTAAACATTAAAGCTTCAACACTTGGTGGTGGTTATTCTGCTCAAGCTGATGCTGTTAAACATGGAATTACTAAAGCACTTGTGGCTTATGAAGAGTCTTTTAGAACAATTCTTAAGCCTATGGGTCTTCTTACGCGTGACTCAAGAGTGGTTGAGCGTAAGAAACCAGGTAAGAAAAAAGCAAGAAGATCTCCACAGTTTTCAAAAAGATAGCAGGTCACGTTATCTACTGTTTTACAAAAGCCTTTTTGGCTTTTTCCTTTTACAAGAGATTTTTCCTCTTGTAAATACGCCTTTCTTTAATTTAAATCTTTACTCATACATTTTATTCTCTCTTAATTTTTCCAAATCTTTTTATTAAGCAGAATTTTCATACTGTTATTTATTGTTTTTACCTACTTGAATTTACTGAAATATTAAAAAAATAAATATCTATTTTTATT
>JAHJJU010000114.1 GCA_018822805.1 bacterium | reverse complement strand
TAATATAAATATATAATTTTTTCAAATAAGGTAAAAAATCATTAAAACAAAATTTCAAAATTTCTGTCAACATTTTGGCTATTTAGAATTAGAACAGGCTATGGAGCTTTTCGCAGTCTTTGGAGGTGTTGAAGCGTCACTTGAGCTTGATTTTTTTGATGATATTGAGACCATTATTCGTTTTAACTTTGTTGAAAAGTACAGGGTTTTAAATCAGCTTATCTCTCCCTCTTACCTTATAGAAGAGCCTTATCGTTTTCTTTTAGTTGCTATTGCACGAGGTGATGGACGTTTGTCCAATGTTTTTAGAAAAGCCCGAGTTGGAGAGACCTTGGGTTTACGTCTACTGGATGAACTGGTTGAGTTGGACATGGTAGAATTTGAAGATTCACGAGAACCGGCTCTAAAAAAATACCCCAATCAAAAGTTAGAAAAATCACTGCGTTCTTACAAAATAGAACCTAAAGTCCGTTTCAAACAACCGTTTCACCGTTTTTGGTTTGGTTTTGTAGAACCCTACCATAAAGAGCTCATAAGAGGAGACTCAAAGCATTTTTTTGAAAATTTTGAACAGCACTTCTCCAGGTTACACTCATTGGTTTTTGAACAACTTTCACATGAACTGCTTAATCATTATTATAATAATGAACTCACCATTAATGGAAATTACTGGGATGTTCATAGTGAATTTGACATCTGGGCAGAACATAAAAACGGATTGCACATACTGGGTGAATGCAAATACACCAACCGAAGAGTCTGCAAAAGCGAACTCTCAAAACTCAAACAAAAAGCACAAACCTCCGGTCTAAAAGTAGATGTTTACGCACTGTTTTCTAAAAATGGCTTTTCTAATGAGTTGAAAAATAGTCATGAGAAGAACCTGTTGTTGTTTGAGTTGGAGGATTTTCGGGGATTGTTGGAGTGATGTTGCTATTAACATGGTCACACCTACGATAACGCTTCATAAAGTTCCAACACTTCTAAGTATCGTTCGCTCATCTCTTCATACTCGGCTTCTACTCTTTTCAATTCATCAGCCACATTGACCAAGCCTTTTTCTTCGTAACATTTCGGGTCATAAAGGCAGGTATTTATCTCTTCTATTTTGGCTTCTAGCTCTTCTATAAGGTCTGGGAGTCGCTCTAAGTCGCGTTGGTCTTTGTAGCTGAGTTTGGTCTGTTTTTTAGGTTTTGGGTCACTACTGGGGGTGAGCTCTACGGGTTTTGCTTTAACCGTTTTTTCCATCTCA
Organism: bacterium; assembly: GCA_018822805.1. Lineage (GTDB taxonomy): Bacteria > Campylobacterota > Campylobacteria > Campylobacterales > Sulfurovaceae > UBA1140. The sequence continues at coordinate 39,183 of JAHJJU010000114.1, read as the reverse complement.
TAAAGGTCGTTGATGTTTTTTTCTATCTCTAGGTATTCGCTGTAGTTTTGGAAAGACTCTTCTACTTCTCCTTGTCCTTTAAAGACAATGAGTTTGGTGGCTATTTTGTCGACGAAGTAACGGTCGTGACTTACAAAGAGTAAGGCTCCTGGGAAGTTCATAAGTTTCTCTTCTAGGATGTTAATGGTTTGAATGTCCAAGTCGTTGGTTGGTTCATCTAAAATAAGACAGTCTACTTTTTTGGTTAGCAGTAGGGCGATGGCGACACGGTTTTTTTCTCCACCGGAGAGCATTCCTACTTTTTTTAACATGTACTCTTCGGGGAAGAGGAAGCTTTTTAAGTAGGCGAATACGTGCATGGTTTTACCCTGTACATCAATACTGTCTCCACCATCGGGGCAGAAAGTTTCCAGTATATTTTTGTTGTTGTCGAGCATTTCACGATGTTGGTCAAAGTAGCCGATGTTAAAATCACCTTTGTCGATGAACCCTTTGGTGGGTTTGAGACGTCCTAAAAGCAGTTTAAGTAGGGTTGATTTACCTGAACCGTTGTGTCCCACGATGGCGATTCGATCCCGTTGGAGTATACGGGTAGTGAAGCCTTTTATGAGCTCTTTTCCTACGATGGTGTAGTGTAAGTTCTCAATGTCAAAAAGCATCTTCTTTTTAGACACACCTTTTTCACCGTCTCGGTTAAAGCTCTTCTTTTCTCGTTCGAGTTCTATTTGCATTTTTCGTATGAGGGTAGGGTCTTTTTTTGCCTTTTCACGCAGCTCAAATACTCTGGCTTTTCGTCCTTGGTTTCGGGTAAGCCTTGCTTTAACGCCACGGCTTAACCACTCCTCTTCTTTTTTGAGAAACTTCACCAAGGTATCGTGTGTTTTTGCCATACTCTGCATACGTTGTTCTTTTAAGATCAAGTAGTTGTCGTAGCCACCCTCATAAGAGACAATGTTCATGTTCTCTACTTCAACAATACGGGTCACAATGGAGTTGATAAAGTGTCTGTCGTGTGAGATAATGAGCAGGGTGAATTTTTCTTTAATAAGAATCTCTTCTAAAAACTCAACCATATAGACATCAAGGTGGTTGGTTGGCTCATCGAGCAGTAGAACATCGGGTTTTTTTAAGATAAGTGAAGCCAAAGCGACACGTCGTTGTTCTCCTCCTGAGAGGCTGTTTACATCACGGTACTCATACTCTTTGAGCTTAAATTCTTGTAGGACACGTTCGACTTTGTCATCTAAGTTCCACGCATTATGGTGGTCGAGGTAATTACTTATTTTTGCATGTTCATCTAAAAGTTTTTTGTTTTCAAAATCTTCACTAATAAGGGTGGAAAGTTCATCATAACGCTCTTTTGCCTCTTTGAGATCGGTCAGTTCATTCTCAATGGCATCACGCACATTGAGATTTTCTGCAAAGTGAGGATTTTGGTCAAGAGCGTCGATGATGATACTTTTGTCTAAAATACGTGTACCTTCATCGGCAACTACTTCACCTGAAATGATTTTAATAAGTGTAGATTTTCCACAACCATTTTGCCCAACAATGGCAACACGTTCACCTTCGTTTAGTTGAAAATCAACCCCTTGTAGAAGTTGTTTTACATCATAGTTTTTGTGTATGTTAAAGAGACCGACGAGTGCCAATGTAGAATCCTTGGAATAAAGTGTGCTATTTTAGCGTAAGGGGCATTAGAAAAGGTAGTTTAAAAATTTTTGCTTTGTTTATTATTGTTTTTGCTATAATTGAAGTGTACCTACTATGGAGGGTTCAAATGAAAAAAGAGTTATTATTAAGCATAGCCAGTGAAGCGATTCAAAGTCGTTTTGATAATACGGTTATAGATATTGCTGCACTGATACAAGCACATCCAGAACTTAAAAAGTTGGGAGCTGTTTTTGTGACCTTAAAACAAGACGGAAACTTAAGAGGATGCATTGGCTCTTTGGTGGCCCATCGATCTTTGTTGGATGATGTCATTCAAAATGCCAAGGCTGCTGCTTTTGGTGATCCAAGGTTTCCTCCTTTACTTGAAGAGGAGTTTGAACATACGGACATAGAGATTTCTCTACTCTCTACACCTCAAGAGTTACATTACACTGATCGAGAAGATTTAAAACGTAAAATTCGACCACAAATTGATGGAGTAGTTTTAAAATTGGGGTTTAATCAAGCCACCTTTTTACCCCAAGTTTGGGAAGATTTACCTGATTTTGATCTCTTCTTTGCCCATTTGTGTCAAAAAGCAGGGTTACGAGCATCGGGATGTTTAGAGAGTCATCCGAGCATTTCGACCTATCAAGTAGAAAGGATAGAGTAATGAGTCAATTTTATAAAGTCTACAATGAAGAGAGGGTTATATGTACCCTTTGTCAACACTACTGCAAAATAAAAGAGGGCAACACAGGCATCTGTGGGGTCAATAAAAACGTGGGTGGGAAAATTGAATGTTTGGTTTATGGTTACCCCTCAGCATTGGCTGTTGACCCCATAGAGAAAAAACCTTTGTACCACTTTTTACCTGCAACAAAAGCCTTTTCATTGGGAACGGTGGGGTGTAATTTTCACTGCCCATTTTGTCAAAATTGGAGAATTTCACAAACCTCTAAAATTGATAAGAGTGAGTATTTTTCTCCTGAACGTATTGTTCAATTGGCATTGGAAAACGGTGCTGACTCTATTGCTTATACCTATAATGAACCCACCATCTTCTACCCTTATGCCAAAGATATTGCACTAGAGGCACAGAAATATGGACTGAAAAATATTTTTGTAACCGATGGTTATGAATCAACAGAGGTCATAGAAGATATGGTAGGCATTATCGATGCTGCCAATGTAGATTTGAAAGCTTTTGATGAAGCCTACTACAAAAAAGAGTTGGGTGGTGATTTACATAAAGTATTAGAGAGTTTAAAACTTTTTGTCAAAAAGGGAATTTGGGTGGAAGTGACCACGTTGATTGTTCCGAGTAAAAATGACAGTGACGAAGAGTTGACAAAAATTGCTAAGTTTATCGCTGATGAGTTGGGAGTGTATGTTCCTTGGCATATTTCAGCTTTTCATCCTGATTATAAAGAGAATAATTTGCCAAGAACAAGTATGGAGACGCTTGAAAAGGCGTATCGCATCGGAAAGAGTGTAGGATTAAACCATGTTTACATGGGAAACAGTGGGTATGAAAACCCTACGCTTTGCCCTAAATGTAGTAAGATGTTAATACAACGAGCCTATTTTGGTGTAAAGGAAAACCATTTGATTAAAGGATGTTGTCCCTCGTGTCACTATAAACTTGAAGGAGTTTTTGATGAGCAATAGATTAATGAGTGTAGCAGGAACATTTTACCCGAACCATTGTCAAGCAATAGAGGCATACATTCAGGAGTTTGATAAGATTCAAGACACAAGTCCAAAACTTAAGTTTAGACCTAAAGCGATTATTTCTCCTCATGCAGGGTATATTTACAGTGGGTTTACAGCCAATTGTGCTTATAAACTGATTGATGCGTCTCATTTTAAACGTGTGGTGGTCATCGGTCCTAGTCATCGTGTTTATCTAAAAGGAGCGAGTGTTGCTCTTTATGATAGGTATGAGACACCCTGTGGTTCTTTGGCTGTTGATGTTGAGTACAGCAAAGCCTTAATGGAGCAGTACGATTTTTTATCGTTCTCTCCTGAGGTACACCAAGAACACTCTACCGAGACACAGATGCCTTTTGTACAACGCTATTTTCCTGAGGTGAATGTGGTTGAGATTGTGTATGGTGATATGAATTATAAAAGTTTAATTCCTCTAATGAAGTCGTTACTCGATGATCCTGAAACTTTTTTGGTCATTAGTACCGATTTGAGCCATTTTTATGATTTAAAAGATGCCAATAGCTTAGATAGCATTTGTCTGAAAGGGATAGAAACGTTGGACGTTCATCTTTTAAATCAGGGCTGTGAAGCATGTGGAATGATTGGGGTAAAAGCGTTGTTGGAGGTCGCCACCAAGAGTCAACTGATAGATTATCGTACCAGTTATGATGCCAGTCATGATGATACACGTGTGGTTGGGTATCTGTCGGCACTTTTAGCGTAATGGTAAAATTAAATAAACCAAACTTTCCCATTAAGCTCAAAAAAATCTTCCAGTTTTATCTGGAGGGGTTTAAAAACATGCGTGTGGGTAAGACCCTTTGGGGGATTATAGCCATTAAATTTTTTCTCTTTTTCTTTATCATGAAAATCCTCTTTTTCCCCAATTTTTTAAAAGAAAACTTTGATAATGATACGCAGAGAGCCAATCATATACTTAATGAATTAACAACAAATTTAACAAAAGAGAGTAAATAATGGAAGATGCACTATTAATCGACTGGTCACGAGCCCAATTTGCTTTAACAGCGATGTACCATTGGCTCTTTGTCCCGTTGACCTTGGGACTTTCATTTATCATTGCGATTATGGAGACCATCTATGTCAAGACTGGTAATGTGGTTTGGAAAGAGATTACCAAATTTTGGATGACCCTATTTGCCATTAATTTTGCTATTGGTTTGGCAACGGGAATCATTATGGAGTTTGAGTTTGGAACCAATTGGTCAAATTACTCATGGATTGTAGGGGATATTTTTGGAGCCCCTTTAGCCATCGAAGGGATTATGGCATTTTTTATGGAGTCGACTTTCTTTGCCGTGATGTTCTTTGGTTGGGACAAGGTAAGTAAAAAGATGCACCTGCTCTCTACATGGTTGGTGGCGATTGGTTCTAACCTTTCAGCACTCTGGATATTGGTGGCGAATGGTTGGATGCAACATCCCGTAGGAATGGAGTTCAATGTCGATACAGTCCGTTTTGAGATGGCGAATTTTTGGGATGTCTTATTTAACCCTAACGCCTACTCGAAATTTTTACACACCATTGGTAGTGGCTATGTGATGGGTTCACTTTTTGTGGTGGGGATTAGTGCATGGTATTTGTTAAAAGGTAAAGATGTCGTTAAAGCAAAAAAGAGTATCGTGGTTGGTGCCACCTTTGGTCTGATTACTTCTATATTTCTTATTGTTTCAGGGGATGAGTCGGCACATGAAGTCGCCCTGCATCAACCCACCAAACTGGCAGCCATGGAAGGGCTGTACGACGGTCATGGTCGGGCAGGTATTGTCGCCATTGGTCAGCTTAACAGTGAAAAACAAATAGGTGACAAGAGTGAAGAGTTTGTTTGGAGTCTTGAAGTTCCGTATGCCCTTTCATTTCTAGGGTTTCATGATATGGAAGCCTTTGTACCAGGCATTAACGATTTGGTTTATGGCAATGAAGCTGAAGGCATAGAGAGTGCTAAGCGTAAAATAGAAAAAGGTAAGGTGGCGATTGAGGCACTAAAATCTTATAAAGAGGCAAAAAAGTCAAACGATGAAGCAAGAGCTCAAACAGCATTAGCAACTTTTAGAGCCAATGAGCAATACTTTGGTTATGGCTATTTAAATGATGAAAAAGAGATTATTCCTCCGGTGGCATTGACTTTTTATAGTTTCCATATTATGGTAGGTTTGGGTTCATGGTTTTTGATCCTCTTTTTCCTCATTCTCTATCTGGCTATGGTCAACAAACTGGATGGTAAAAAGATGCTCTTGCGTTTGGCTCTTTTCTCTATACCGTTGGGGTACATTGCAGGAGAGACAGGCTGGATAGTGGCAGAAGTAGGGCGACAACCATGGGCGATTCAAGATATGTTACCCGTTGGTATGGCAACATCGAATGTATCGGTCATGGCTGTACAGACGACCTTTTGGCTCTTTGCGATTATCTTTACAGGACTTTTAATTGCAGAGATAAAAATTATATTAACACAAATTAAAAATGGAATGGAGGCACACTAATGTTTGAAGATTTGGAACTGTTACGACTACAGCAGTACTGGTGGTTTATTGTCTCTTTATTGGGTGGTTTTTTTGCTTTTATGATGTTCATTCAAGGGGGTCAAACCCTGCTTGGAAGATTGGGAAAAACAGAGAAGGAGAAAAATGTCATTATCGCTTCATTGGGGCGAAAGTGGGAGCTTAGCTTTACTTCACTGGTGATGTTTGGTGGGGCTCTGTTTGCTGCTTTTCCTCTCTTTTATGCAGTCAGCTTTGGTGGGGCGTATTATGTCTGGATGGCGATACTGTTTTGTTTTATCATTCAAGCCGTCTCTTATGAGTACCGTAAAAAACCCAATAACTTTTTTGGACAAAAAACTTATGAGATTTTTTTGTACATTAATGGGTCATTGGGTATTTTTTTGATTGGTGTGGCATTGGCGACGCTTTATACGGGTGGTAACTTTATCAAAAATGAGATGAATTTTTCATCATGGACAACCGAAACTTATGGTTTAGAAGCACTCCTAAATCCGTTTAACCTTTCCTTTGGTTTGGTGGTTTTCTTTTTGGCTAGAGTGGGGGCATTGCTCTACTTTATGAACAACTTAGACCATGAGCACATTCTAAAAAGAGCCAGAATTCAGCTTAAAACAGATGCACTACTTTTTTTAGCATTTTTCCTGCTGATGTTGGCAATGCTCTTTCTTATGAGTGGATTGACGTATAACAGCGAAGGGTTTTTTGTGGTAGAACATAAGTTCTTTTTTAACCTTATAGAGACACCACTGCTCCTTATATCCTTTATAATTGGTGTAGGATTGGTGCTTTATGGACTCTATAGAGCATTGTTTAAAAAAGCCACCAATGCCGTTTGGTTTAATGGTATTGGAATCATTATTACGGTTACTACATTGTTGTCCTTGATTGGGTTTAATCAGACCTCTATTTATCCGTCACTGAGTGATATTGATAGCTCTTTGACCATCGTTAACAGTTCGGGTAGTCACTACACTTTGGTTGCCATGTCTTATGTTTCTTTGATGGTGCCATTTGTATTGGGGTACATCTTTGTGGTTTGGAAATCAATGGATCAAACAAAGATTACAAGCCAAGAGATTGAAGCAGATAGTCATCATTATTAGGAGAAGTTATGGAAACAATTGATTATACAACGGCACTTATTTGGTATGCCATGTGGCCCGTGGTGATAGTTGTGGCGTACAAGTTTGTACGTATGAATATCGAACATTTAGAAGAAAATCTTGAAACAAAGGAGAAAAAATAATGAGATTAGTATTAGATAGCACAAATTAGGGGAAGTAGTGTTACTATTCTAAAGTAAGAGATTGAAAGAAGGAAAACTCATGATATTTAATTTAGAAAATAATAACATTAATGAAAAATACAAACTGATGGCTCAAACCATTATCCCAAGACCCATTGCGTGGGTGGTTACCGAAGATGAAGGGGTAGTGAATATCGCTCCGTTTAGCTACTTCATCGGTCTCTCTTCGGAGCCTGCTACGGTACTTATATCGGTTGGACACAAATCGGATGGCACTTCTAAAGATACCCTGAGAAATATACGAAAACATAAACGATGTATTATCTGTATGGTCGAAGAAGGTAGCCTAGAACCGATGCACTTTAGTGCCAAAGAACTGGGTGCCAATGAGAGCGAAGCAGAGCTTTTTGACATAAAAACCGAACAGATGTTCGAGGGCTACCCACCTGTGATTTCCGGTGTTCCATGTGCTTACGTTTGTGACTTCAACCAAGAGATAGACTTAGGAGGAGGCTCAACTATCCCACTGGTACTGAACGTCAAACAAATTTATGTCAATGATGAGAATATAACCGACAAGGAGAGATTGACCATCTCATTTAATCCAGTGGCTCGTATAGGTAAGAGTTATGCACTTTTGGGGAATGAGGTTTCGGCTCCTGTGATGAGGTAGGTGTCTTAGTAGAATAAGTATGACAATTTGTCCTCAGTTAGACAATGGGAACAGAGTATTCGTACTCCTAGTGGTTCAACCATGGTTTTACTTGAACTTTTACAACGAGAGCCTAAATTATTAGATTATCGAATTAATTTGAGTGTGGCGTAATTAGTTCAAGTTATGATACGTAAATCCCACTTCAATCTACGGAAGTGGAGCGTTCACTCCCACTAAAACTTCGTATACATAACAAGTGATTTTAAGCTATAATGTTCTATCAACTGAAAATAGGGAACTCACTTGAAAAAAGCCATCTACAAACCAACCAATCAAAATACTATTATTATAAGTCAGACAGATGGGTATTGTGAGATACTCCTAGACAATGATTATAAAACTGTTTCTATAAATGACTTATCTTTTGAAGATGAAGGGCTAAAGCTCTCCACACTGGATGAACTTAAAGAGAATGTTTTCATCAACTGCATCAAAAATCCTCTAAGTGACATTCTCTACTCCTACAACACCAATCGACTCACTCCTGAACCTCACCAGTATAAACCTCTGATAAAGTTTCTGAACTCTGAAAACAGTCGTGTGTTGATAGCTGATGAGGTGGGACTGGGTAAGACCATTGAGGCTGGGATGATTTATAAAGAGATAGATAGACGAGAGGAGTTAAAATGAGTTTAGTAAACTTTTTTAGAAGATATGATTTAACAAATAATCAAAAAGAATTAGTAAATAAATTAGACAAGTTTATTTTTCAAAGTAATAATAATGTTTTTTTGTTGAAAGGGTATGCAGGTACAGGTAAAACTTTTATGATAAAAGGATTAACTGAGTATTTCAGAGAAGTGGGAAGAAACTTTATGTTATCTGCTCCAACAGGGAAAGCTTCAAAAGTGATACAAGAAAAGACTCAAAGTGAAGCTTTTACAATCCATAAAATGATTTATTCTGATAACGATTTAAAAGAGTATAAAACTGACGAAGACGATAGAACTTATAAATTTTATTTTGAATTACGAGTAAACGAAAACTCGAATGACACTATTTATATTGTTGATGAAGCATCTATGATTTCAAATATCTATAACGAAATGGAATTTATACGATTTGGTAGTGGTTTTTTATTAAAAGACCTATTCTCATATATCAATTTAGACCAAAATGACCATCAAAAAAAAGTCATTTTTATAGGAGATAATGCACAGTTACCTCCTATTGGTATGAACTTTTCACCTGCATTAGATAGTAAATATTTAGAAAAAAATTTTAGAATTAAAACAGAAGAGTTTGAATTAACCGAGGTTGTAAGACAAAAAGAAGAGAGTGGAATTTTAAAAAATGCACTTAATCTTAGGAAATCATTAAAAAGTAAAATTTTTAATCAATTAAATATTAATACAACTTATCAAGATATAGAAGCTATAGAACATAAAAATTTTATGGCTAAATATTTGGAAGTCATAAATAATAAAATAGATAAAGATACAATGGTTATAGCCTATACAAATGCTTCTGTAAAAGATTATAATCAAACTATCCGAAAACATTTTTTTCAATCAATTGATGAAATTCATATCCATGATAAAATAATGTTGTTATCGAATAGTTCACATTATGATATATTTTTATCTAATGGAGATTTTGGATTAGTAACACAAATTTTATCTAATAGTGAATATAAACAAATTCTTTTAAGAAGAAAAAATAAGGAAACAAAAGTTACTGAAGAAGTTAAAGTCAATTTGTACTTTAGAGATGTAGAAATTTTATTTAAAGATAAAAATAATATACCTCATTTAATTAAATGTAAAATTATTGAGAATTTACTTTTTTCTGAACATCCAAGTTTAAGTAGTGATGAAAATAAAGCAATTTATTTAGATTTTGTAATAAGAAATAAAAATATCAAACCAAATACAAAAGAGTTTAAAGATGCACTCAAAAGTGACCCATACTTTAATGCTTTAAAAATTAAATTTGGCTACGCAATTACTTGTCATAAAGCACAGGGAAGTGAATGGAAAAATGTATTTTTAAATTGTAAATCACATCAAAGTTATTTAAGTGAAGGATATTTTCGATGGCTTTATACTGCTTTGACACGAACAACAGATAAACTTTATATATTGGACGAGCCTCATATTGATATTGATTTTGGACTACCACAAAAATCTAGCAACGAAAATGACAATACAGTTGCTCTTCCCAAAGAAGAGATAAAAAATATTAATAATACATTTAATATTCAAGATAAGCTTTTATTGTCTATTTTTGAAAAAGTAACTCAAAAAATAGAGTCTCATAGTATAAGAATAATTGATATTCAACATAAGCAATATCAAGAAATTTATACTTTTGAAAGCAATAATGAACAAGCAAGAGTTGGAGTATTCTATAATCGCAAAAATATGATTACAACAATCAATCCAATGGATACGAATAATTTAGTTTCGCTATTAAAATTAATTTTAGAACCCTTGAAAACCATTTACTTAATAGTTGAAACATATACAAGTTTTAATTTTAGTGAACCTTTTTTAGAGGAATTTTATACACATATAAAAGAAAAAGTTGAAAATATAGGAGTTCAAATTTCAAATATTGAACATTTATCGTGGATGGAGAGATATACTTTTGTACGAAATAAAGAGATAGAAGTGATTGATTTTCACTATAATAAAAAAGGGCAACCAAAAATTTCTCCACCAAGAAATAAATCTCAATTAATTGATGATATTTTAGGAACCCTGTGATGCCGACTTATTATGAATTTAGCCAAGAAATAAATAGATTAAAAAGAGCTAATAATTTTAGTGCTGTATTGGACTTATTTGTAGCCCATAAAGACAATTTTTCAAAGCAACAAATTGCGAATGATAACTACATGATAAATAATATCATTGCTAGTTTACGAAAAATAGATAATGCTCATTTTGTATTTAATTTTTTAAATGAATTTAATATTATTATTAATGAGAATACTAATGAAATGGTTTTAAATGCCTATGGATGGGCGATATATGATATTTGTAAAAGTGAAGTATCTCATGAAAATTATAATAAAGAAAAGATATTAGATTTAATTAAATACCCACTATATTTATTATCTTTAAAGCAATCAGATTATTCATATAGTGTTATCTCTAATATTTTTAGACTAGTTTTAAAAGTTGAGAAGCATAAATTAAATAAAAATTGGAATTTTATGAATGCTTTTTGTAATCTGTTTAACCCTGATATATTTAGCTTAGAATGTGGAACAATGGAAATAAGAGGAAAGTTAACAGAGTTTGCATCAGATAAAGAAAATTGGTATGCAACAAAATCAAAAGCTCTCTTTCAACTCAATATGTTTCAAGAGTGTTATGAAGTTTCTAAATTAGCAATCACTAATATTGATAACTTTCATTATAGTAATGACTTATGGTTTGCTAGAAGAATTGCATTATCTAAAAAAGAATTAGGGAATATAGATGAGGCAATAGAAGAGTTAGAACAAATTTATAAAAGAAAAAATGAATGGTTTATTAAAAAAGAGTTAGCAGAATTATATTTTGAAATAAATGACTTAGAAAAATCATTTTACTATGCAATAGATGCTATTTGTAAAAATGGTTTCTCAAAATTAGAGTTTAAAATAGGTCTTGTACTGTTATTAGCAAATATCTTTAAAGCATACAATAAAACAGAGTTTGCAAATAAACATTTTTTACTTTTAAAAATAATTAGAGAAAAAAATGGATTTAAGATACCTCAAGAGTTACAGAATGAATTAAATCAAATAAATATAGAAAATATTAATTTAGAAACACTTGAAAATGAACTAATAAAATACTGGAAGTCATTTCAATCTAAAACACATAATCCTCAAGAAAGAAAAACTTTATTACAAGGATATATTAAAAAAATTTTGCATGATAATGAAAGGGGTAAAAATGGTTTTATAAGTTCAAAAGAAAAAGAATATTATTTTTTGCTTCCTAGAGATATAGTATTTATAGATAACATAGAACTAAATACAAAAGTACAATTTGAAGTTGTGAAATTAAGTGATGGTAAAGAACGAGCGAAGATATTAAAAGTTTTAAGATAGAAACATGACAATTTGACATATTTTAAATAAATAAAAATAATAAATGTTAAAATTGTAAAAAGAGAGGAAACATGAATCTAAAAAATTATAAATCAGGAACATTAAAAGAACAATACCAATATAAAAGTTTTACTCCCTCAACCATAAATCATACCTTTGTGTGGGATGACCCAAAGATTAATACCATGCTTGAAGATGCCACAAGGGCGTTGGGTGAGTTGAATGCTTTTACGATGATAGTGCCAAATGTAGATATGTTTATACAGATGCACATTACCAAGAAGTTAGAAATTATATCAAGCTATCAGTTTGAAACTATTCACCCATTTTTGGATGGAAACGGACGGATTGGAAGAGTGTTAATAACGCTATATTTGGTGAGTAACGGATTGCTTAAGAAACCATCTCTCTACTTATCAGACTTTATAGAAAAACATAAACAAGAGTACTATGATAGATTGTCGAATACTAGAGAATTGAATGATTTGACAAATTGGATAAAGTTCTTTTTAGAAGCGATAATCTCAACAGCCAATAGTGGGGTAGAAACATTTCAGAAGATTTTAGCTTTGAAAATGGAGATGGATAGAGAGATACTCGGTTTTGGAAAAAAAGCTCAAAATGCTGGTAGGTTGATTGAATTTTTATATCAAAAGCCTATTGTTAGTGTCAGTGAGGTTGTGAAAGTACTTGGGGTAAGTAAACCTACAGCAAATAATCTTATCAAAGAGTTTGAAGCTAAAGAGATATTAAGAGAAGTAACGGGTTATCAAAGAAATAAACATTATGCTTTTGAACGATATGTAGAGATTTATAGTAAAAGTTAGGGCTTTAAACTTTACTATGGTTATTTTTGAATTGTAAAAAGGAAGGAAAAACAAGAGTTCAGTAGAATAAATATGACAATTTGACATATATTTAACCAAAAATATTTTTTAATGTTAAACTATCTCTATGAATACTCAATAGATAATTATGATAAGTATTAAGTGTGTGTTAAAGTTATTGGAGGTAGAATAAAAATGAGCAAAATAGATAAACTCATCGAAAAGTTAAGAAACAATCCAAGAGATGCTAATATTTCGATGATTAGAAAAATACTGGATAAGTTTGGTTTAGAATATGTTTGGGGAAAGGGTGACCATTTGAATGTAAAACATCCTTCAATAGATTATATATTGACAATCCCTGCACATAAACCCATAAAACCTATATACATTATAAAACTTCTAAAAATGATAGATGAGATACAAGGAGATGAAGATGAATGAAGAAATTAAAATACGAAAATTAACCCAAGAAGAGGGTGGAGGGTATTTGGCTGAGTATACACATTTAAAAGGGTGTATGGCAGATGGAGAAACTAAAATAGAAGCTTTACAAGAGTTAGAAAAAGCAAAAGAGAGTTGGTTGTTAGCTGCTAATGAGCTTGGTATGGAAGTTCCTGAAAAGATAAAATATAAACGCATTAATATTACATTTCCTGAGAAGCTTTTAGAAAAGCTTGATGAGGTTTTAAAAAATGAACTACACATGAGTCGAAGTGCTTTTTTTCAACAAAGTGTTCATCAAAGTTTGTTAGAAAAATAATAAATTTAAAAATAAAAAAATGAAACTAGAAATCATCAGCGACACCCACGGAAAACACGAATATCTAACCCTAAAAGGGGCTGATGTTCTCATTCATTGTGGGGACTTCATGGAGGTCGAGAAGAGATATTGAGATTTTTAACATGGTTTTCAGAACAAGAACATGAGCATAAAATCTTGATAGAACGTATAGTGGTAAAAATATAAAGGAACAGCATGAGTAATAGGATTGATCTCTACCTTCAGCAGTTAAAAGAGGGTTTGAAACATGAAGAGATAGAACATAAGATACATCATGCTGATATGGCAGACTATTTAGAAGATGTTAAAAGAGCTGATGAAGAGAAATTTTTTGAATATTTTAATGCGCTTCCTCTTGACAAACGGGCAGAGACTTGCTTAGAACTTCCTACAGCATTTCAAATTGATTTAATAAAAAACTATGATGCTTCACAGTTGGCTGAAATTGTTGAAGTGTTAAAGAGTGATGATGCAACGGATTTTTTCCTTTTTATTGCTAAAAAGAATAAAGAAAAAGCTGATGATGTTTTTAGCCTTTTGAATGAGAAACGGCAAGAGGAGATTGAACAGCTTACGCACTATGAAGAGCATGAAGCTGGTTCTTTAATGCAGACTGAACTTTTTAAAGTAAAAAGTAGTGAACATGTTAGTGATGCCCTTGAAAAGTTGGCTGTGTTAAAAGCCAAAGGTATAGGTCGGGTTGAAAGCCTTTTTGTGACCGATGAGCATGATAAACTCTTAAAAAGCATTTTTATGGATGATTTGATTTTAGAAGCATCTCAAGATAAATTTTCAGATTTTATAGACAAATTTCCTCATCCTCATCTGGTCTCTTCACATGAAAGTATCGATTATGTGTTGCAGGTGATTGAAAAGTATGATTTGAGTGTTCTAGCTGTTGTTGATAGACGAGGGCATTTGATTGGACGAATTACGCATGATGATGTGGTCGATATGATGCAAGAGAGAGCAACAAAACAGATTTATAATTTGAACAAACTGCATGCTGATGAAGAGATTGAAGAGCGTTTTTCAAAAACAAGTAGAAGTAGAGCAATATGGTTGAGTATTAATTTGCTTAATGCCATTATCGCTTCGTTGGTGATTGGTCTGTTTGAATCGACGCTTGAAGCCATTGTGGCTTTGGCTGTATTGATGCCTATAGTTGCCAATATGGCAGGAACAGCCTCTGTACAGACCATGACGGTGGTGGTACGACAGATGGGATTAGGAGAGATAAATTTTCAAGACATACGACCCATTCTTTTTAAAGAGATGAACATGGCGATATTAAATGGATTACTTTTTGCGTTGCTTAGTATTGGGGTTGCACAGATATGGTTTGAGAATTATCTTATCTCTATTGCTATTGGTCTGTCGATGTTTGTGAGTTTTGTAAGTGCCGGAGTATTGGGAGCAACCGTACCGATGTTGCTTAAAAAAATAGGACTCGACCCTGCAGTTGCGAGTTCGGTTGTGGTGATTACATTGGTAGATATTATTGGTTTCTTTAGCTTCTTGTGGTTTGCTGAGTTGATTGTTCTATAATATAGCATGTAAAAAACATGCTATAAACCTGAATTATACATTTTTGTAGTTAGCTGAAACAAAGTTCCAATTAATTAATTCCCACCAATTTTCAAGGTAGGTTGCTCGAGCATTTCTGTAGCCAATGTAGTAAGCATGTTCCCAAACATCGCAGGTCATCAAAGGGGTGTTTTTACCCAGCAGTGGGTTGTTGGCATTGGACATTTGTTCAATGATTAAACTTCCCAATGGTGTGACACTTAACCAGACCCATCCTGATCCAAAAAGAGTGACAGCAGCATTTAAAAATGCTTGTTTAAAGGCATCCATTGATCCAAACTCTTCTTCTATTTTTTTGCGTAACTCTTCAGATGGTTCTGTATTTTTACTACACATACCTTGAAAATAAACATTGTGGTTATAGACTTGGGCTGCATTGTTAAAAATACCTCCCTTTGAGGTTTTAATAATTTCTTCAAGAGACATTGCTTCGTACTTTGTATTTTCAATTAGATTGTTTAAGTTATTAACATAAGTAGCATGGTGTTTACCATGATGATACTGTAAGGTCTCTTTTGAGATATAAGGCTCTAGAGCTTGTAAATTAAAAGGGAGTTCCATTAATTGATGTTTCATTATGAATCCTTTCTTGTATTATTAATTCATCTATTTAGCATACTCCTTTTTTGCTTAAATTAGAATAGTTATCAAAATCTAAAATAAAACTTTTATTGAACTTTTTAGCTTTTAGTGGATAACTATTGATGATATTTTATTGTATATAATAGTTTCTATGCTACAATATTAATTAACATAAAAAAACGTATTATAAAAGAAGAGATTGTTCAGATTGAAGCAGATATTGCTGAGGGAAAATACGAAAATTTTTAAAGGAGAATGCTATGGAGCATATTTTTAATCGGGTGATTGTTCTCTTGAATGATTTAAATAATATTGAGATATTACTTAAAAAAGCGATGGATTTTTCAGTACTACACAAAACAGTTTTAGAAATCGTTTATGTACATGAAGAGCCTTTGTTTGATATACCGGATTTTTTTCTCTCAGATGAAAGCATTGCAGAAGATACGGTAGATGAAGTTAAGATAAAAAAGTTAATACAGATTCATTTGGAGGCATTAAATCCGACAGAAGAACATGCAGTTTTTGTTTTTATTGACGATACGGTCGATCGACTCTTAACCCATGCTAAAGATACAGAACGCACGTTGATAGTAACAGATTATCATGAAGAGATAACACCGGCATTAATGGTGAAAACTTCCTACTCTTATTGGATTATAAAAGGGGAACAAGAGGTGTATGAAAAAATGCTTTTACCCCTTGATTTAAAAGAGAATGCAGGTTCGTGCATTGAAACTGCAAAACATATGTTTGCAGATATTCCTATGACTCTTGTGCATGATTACCGTTACATTTTAGATGTCTTGACAATGCGTGAAGATTATTTAAATGTCGTTCCTCTTACAACCAGTATGGATTTAGAGTTTAATGAACGGTTAAAAGTTCAACAAAAAGAGATACTTGAAACCTATAAAAAAGAGTATGGCGTAGAGGGACACTTCATCGAAAGTGAAGGATTACTTGATGAGGATTTAATCGAATACATACAAAAAGAGAAGTTTAATTTAACGGTATTGTACCATAATAATGAAGAGCTTTTTTTCTCACCTGTTCTTATTATGGATCTTATTGAAGAGCTCTCAACGGATTTTTTTATTTGTAAGTTGTAATCTATGAGAAATTTATTTACTAATGGTTAATCAATTGATTTTATAATTTACAAAAAATAATTAATATTAGGAATAAATTTATATGAATAAAATAGAGACTATAAAGAGTGAAGTCAAAAAAATTATTGTAGGTCAAGAGGAGTTGGTCGATTCTCTTTTAGTAGGTTTGATTGCTAATGGACATATTTTGGTTGAAGGTGTTCCCGGATTGGCAAAAACTACAGCCATTAATGCCATAGCCAAGGCTTTGGGAATTGAGTTTAAACGAATACAGTTTACCCCCGATTTACTCCCGAGTGATGTAACAGGAACAGAAATTTATAGTCCAAAGAGTGGGGAGTTTTCAATTAAACAAGGTCCTGTTTTTACCAATCTACTGCTTGCCGATGAAATCAACAGAGCTCCGGCAAAAGTTCAAGCAGCACTGCTTGAAGTGATGCAAGAGCGTCAAGTAACGATTGGAGATAAAAGCTTTAAAATAGAAGAGCCATTTTTAGTTATGGCAACTGAAAACCCTGTAGAACAAGAGGGAACCTACCGTCTACCGGAAGCTCAACTTGACCGATTTATGTTAAAAGTTCTGGTCGGGTACAACAGCATCGAAGAAGAGATGGAGATCGTTAATCGTGTAGCGATTAATGGTTTTGAAGAGGTTCATAAAGTAGCTTCTCTAGAAGATTTAGCCGAGATAAAAGAAGCATTTAAAAAGGTTCATGTTGACGAAGCAATCAAAGAGTATATGGCAAAGATAGTCTTTGCTACACGTTTTCCAAAAGAGTACGGAGTTGATGAAGTGGCTGATTATATTAGTTTTGGGGCAAGTCCACGAGCATCGATTGACCTTTACAAAGCCAGTTGTGCCGTGGCATTGATTCGTGGCAATGATTTTGTAACACCTCTTGACATCAGTTACATCGCCAACTCTGTGTTACGACATCGAATTATCTTAAACTACAAAGCACAAGCCAATAACATTACTACCGAGAGTGTAATTCAAAAAATTATAGAAAATATTAAAGCACCTTAAGGAGTCTTGATGCAACAAGTAGCAAAAGAGATTCTGCTTCGTGCTAAAAAAGATGTATTTTCAGGAAATTTGGGAAACCATCTGACCACTTTTAAAGGCGATGGACTCGATTTCCGTGAGATTCGTGACTATGATCATGGTGATGATATTCGTAAAATCAACTGGAAAGCCACAGCCAAAGGTTCGGGGCTCAAAACCAATGTGTTTAATGAAGAGCGAGAGCTCAACATCGTGGTGGCATTTATGCTGAGTGGCAGTTTACATTTTGGTTCGGTCAAGTTTAAGCAAGAGGTAGTAGCTGAGATTATGGCACTGCTCTCTTTTTCAGCACTTAAAAATGATAACCGTTTACAGAGTGTCTTTTTTGAAAAGAAGATAGAGAAGTTTTTTGAACCGACTAAAAATGATGCCGTTGTCTATCAAATTGTAGAAAGTGCTGTTGATTTTGACTGCATAGGACGTGAAGTTGATTACCAAGCTTTTTGTGATTTTGTCAATGGTGTGGTTCGAGGAAGATCGCTTATTTTTATGGTTGGTGATTTTTATAACACAGCTTTGGGAAATATCGACTTAAGTGAAATAGCCCATAAAAATGAAATGTATGCCATTATGGTACGTGACAGACTTGAAGAGTTTCCTCTCATGAATGGTGAGTTTGAATTGGTTGACCCCAACACGCTATTCTCTTCGGAGATGAGTCTCAACAAAGAGATTGCTGTAGCTTATGAAAAACTGATAAAAGAGCATGATGCGAAACTTCGAGAGCATTTTTTAGAGCATCAGATTACGTTTGGAAAGATCTATACCGATGAAGATATCTACATTCGTCTCTCCGAGATTATAAAAGGCTAAGAGATGGAAGAGTTAAGAGATATAAAAGACATTGTAGAGGTTCAAGAGTACAGCTTAGAGACTTTAATAGGACTTATAGTTTTGGCATTGGTTCTGCTCTTTTTTCTGATGTACGTTTTAAAAAATAGACGACGCAGAAGAAAACGACTCAGTCCAAAAGCCGTGGCACTTCAAAATTTAAAAAACATGAATTATGACAACACCAAAGAGGTGGTTTACGCTTTTAGCACCGATGGATTTTTATGGATTAATGAGAAGAACAAAGAGGCATTTAATACGTTAGAAGAGGCACTCATAAGTTATAAGTATAAAAAAGAGGTTCCTCCACTCGATAGAGTCTTAGCCAAGAGAATAAAAGATTTTATAAAGGAGCTAAAATGAGTCATTTTACATTTGAGTACCCTTTCGTTCTTCTGCTTTTAATTCTCTTTTTTGTATGTAATAGGTGGTGTAAACCTAAAGGAACAGCACTTTATTTCCCAAATATGATGATGCTTCAAGAAGCTTCTAAAAAGAGTCGTTGGTTTTTAAACAGTTTAAAAATTGTAACGTTGATTTTGTTGGTTCTTTCCCTTGCCAGTCCCATTAAAGAGGATGATGTGGTGGTCAAAAATGACAAAGGGTATGAGATATCGCTCATTTTAGATGCCAGTGGTTCCATGCAGGAGTACAACAAGTTTGGGATTGTCAAAGAGATTGTGAACGAGTTTATCGACCAGAGAAAACATGACAAGTTGGCACTGAGTATCTTTGCTGATTTCGCCTATGTGGCTGTACCGTTAACTTATGATAAAAAGAGTATAAAACGTCTCTTGTCACGGCTCGAAGTAGGTATAGCAGGGAAACAGAGAACAGCACTTTATGAGGCACTGTTTCTAAGCTCAAACCTTTTTAAAACGAGTGAATCCAAAGAGAAGATTGCCATTTTATTAACCGATGGTATGGACAACACCGATACCATTCCCTTGGATGTAGCGATTAAAACAGCAAAAAAATACAACATAAAAGTCTATACCGTTGGTGTGGGAAATGCAGGTCGTGATTTTAACCCGGCCGTACTCCAACAGATTTCAAATGGAACAGGTGGTCAATATTTTTCAGCCGATAGCATTGAACGATTGCAAGAGATATACAAAACCATTAACAAGCTAGAAAAGAGTGAGATAAAAGCTGACAAATATGTTAAAAAAACTTACTATTTTCAGTATGTTTTAGCCTTGGCTCTGCTCTTTTTTATGCTCTATTATTATACAGCGAACAAGGAGTAGAAAATGATGACCTTTTATAACAGTGAATTTTTATGGTTGCTGCTTTTACTCTTGCCTTTTATCTATTTTATGAAAAAAAATGGGAATGAACTTGGAGCTGTTTTTTCGAAAGAGGTACTTAAAAAAGTACAACTTAAAAATCAATCTCTCTCAAAAAGAATGCGTAATACTTTCTTGCTTCTAGCTTTGGTATTGACCATTCTAGCGTTGGCACGACCTCAAATAGACAATGGAGAGATTAAAGTAAAATCGAGTTTTATCAATGTAGTAGCAGCGATAGATATGTCCAGGTCGATGTTTGCCAACGACGTCTATCCAAGCCGTTTTGACTTTGCTAAAAAGAAGTTTTTTGATTCTTTGGACTATTTTAAAAATGCCAAAGTATCGCTCATAGGGTTCAGTTCCCAAACTTTTTTGATTTCACCTTTAACACAAGATTTTCATTCGTTAAAGTTCTTGGGTAACAATTTGAGTTTGGACAATTTGAGTCTAAAAGGAACCGATATTTTAGCAACTTTGAAATCGGCAAACAATCTCTTTGGCGAGGAGAAAGAAAAACTACTGTTGCTTTTTACCGATGGTGGTGACCAGAGTGACTTTAGTAAAGAGATTGCTTATGCCAAAGCACACAACATTGCTGTTTATATCTACAATATTGGAACCGATAAAGGGGGCGTGATAAAAGATAAAAATGGTGTCCTAAAAGACAAAAGTGGCGACATTGTGGTAGTGAAAAGAACCGATTATATCAAAGCATTAGCTCTAGAGAGTGGAGGAGCCTACATGAAGTACTCTTTAGCCAAAGAGGATGTAAAACTTTTGGTTGATACCATACAGAGTCGTTACGAAGCAAAAGAGGAAGAGAGTTCGACCATAAAAGATAGAAAAGAGCTTTTTTACTATCCCTTAGCATTGGCACTGCTATTCTTTTTTGTGGCACTCTTTTCCCTGCCTCGTTTAAAGAAGGAGAAAAAATAGTGAGAACAGTCATAGCAATACTCTTATCGACGCTAGCATTGTCAGCTACATTATTGGATTTTTCCTATCTGAATGATGCCAAAGAAGCGTATGAGAACAAAGAGTATGAAAAAGCAGAGAAACTCTACCAGAAAGTAGAGGGCGATGAAGCCAAATTTAACCGTGCTGATGCACTCTATCGTCAAAAGAAGTATAAAGAGGCTTTAGAGATTTATTCAGCCATTTCTGATGAAAAGTTGGCATTTAAAAAACTACACAACATGGGAAACACTCAGGCACAATTAGGTCAAATAGATGAAGCCATCAAGCACTATGAAGAGGCGTTGAGCATACAAGATGATGAAGATACGAAGTTTAATCTTGAATTGTTGAAAAAGAAAAAAGAAGAGCAGAAGAAGTCAGATCAAAACCAAGAGAACAACGAATCGAAAAATAACGACCAGCAAAATCAAAAGAATCAACAAAATCAGGGTAAACAAAACAAAGAGCAACAACAAGAGAATAACAGCTCTAAAGAACAGAAAGATAAAGAGTCTGAAGAGCAAAAAAAAGAAGACAAAAAAGCCCAAGAGGCAAAAAAAAGTGAAAAAAAGAAGAAAAAAGAAGAAGAGCAACAACACGCTCAAATCTCTGAACAAAACCAAACACAAGTTCCTATAAGCAATATGGAGGAGCGAAAATGGCAAAAGATGCTCAATCAACGAGGGGTCAATACCTTAATGTTACCTCTCAATAAAGGAGAACAAAACAATGAAACAAACCCTTGGTAAATTATTTTTAATACTATTTTTCACCATTAATCTTTTTGCAGATGTAAAGGTATCGGTCAGTTCCCCGGCTATTTACAAAGGGGATGCTGTTAATTTTATCATTTCAGCCGATGGAGAGAACATTGAGTTTCCTCAAATAGACAGCATTGAGGGGTATACGATTGTAGGAACCTCTTCATCTCAGTCGATTAATATGATTAACAGTGACATTACTCGAACGACCTCAAAAACCTACAGTTTTAGACCCGACAAGTCGGTTACTATTCCCTCCTTTACGGTAAAAGCCGATGGTCAAACGTACCAAACTAAGGAGCTACAGGTTAATGTACTCAAACCCACAGCCAGTCAACATGGTTCGCCTTTTGTATTGGAGATGAAGTTGAATAAACATGAAGTCTATGTGGGTGAGGGGATTGATCTAAGCATTGCATTCAAGCGAAAACTCAATGCCCATGCTGATAAAATTCAACTGGGTGAACCCAAACTGGAGAGTTTTTGGGTAAAAAAAGTAGACAATGTTGAACACAGCAATGAGGGTGACTACGTGGTACAAACTGTACATTATCAGCTTTTTCCTCAAAAGTCGGGGACATTTAGCATTCCTGCCATAGAAGCCTTGGTGGGTAAAGTAGAACAACGACGAGGTGGAGGAGGGTTTTTTAATGACCCGTTCTTTAACTCGATGACCCAACAGCTTAACTGGCAAAAAATTTACTCAAATGAAGAGAATCTAACCGTACAAGCCCTACCAAATGGTTTAGAACTCTATGGAAATTATAAGATAGATGCACAGGTCGATACAAAAAAAGTTCATGCCAATAAACCTGTTAATTTGACCATTGAAATCAAAGGTGAAGGGAATATAGACGATGTCAAAAAATTTAACCCAAGCATTGACAACACCATTGTTTACGCCGATGAACCTAAGATCTCTTCAGAACTGGTACACAACATTTACCAAGGAGCCTTTACCCAAAAAATAGCCATCATCGCTGACCAAAACTTTACGATTCCTCCGATGCAGTTGAGCTATTTTGACAAAGAGAGTAAAACGGTTAAAACCGTAGAGACTGAACCCATAGCCATAGAGGTAATAGGTGGTAAAACAGGTGTGGTTAAACCCTCTTCGATAGAGGTTGGCTCAAGCAGTACTATAGAAGCACCCGGAGCACAAACGGTCACCCAAACAAAAGTGGTCGTAGAAAAAGAGGATATTTATGTGAAGTATCTCTTTTTACTGATAGGTTTTCTACTCGGAGCTGGAGCAATGTATGGATTTTTTCATCTAAAAAATCGTGTTGTTAAAAAAGAGGGTGATAGGGTAAAAGCGATTAAAAAAGCAAAAAATGACAGAGCCTTGTTTGATGTTTTATTGCCGTATGCTAAAAAAGACAGAGTGATATCACAAGCACTCAATCGGCTAGAAGAAAATCTTTATAGAGAGGGAAAACATAAGATAGATAGAGAGGTGTTAATGGAGGTTTTTGAAGAATAATCTTACCAACGGTAACTCAACATTACTCCATTGTAATCAGAACTCACTACAGGTTGAACTTGCACCTCTTTATATGAAGTTGTAAAATACCAACTTGAAGCCATACCCAACATGGCTCCTGCTAAAACGTCATGGGTATGATGTTTGTTGGAGTGGATACGGCTGTACCCCGTATAAATAGAGCCTAGATAGGCAGGAATAGCATAGTTTAGTCCATACCGTTTATGTATAAACGTAGCTGATGCAAAAGTCATAGAGGTATGACCTGAAGGAAAAGACTCTTCATCACTGTGGTCGGGTCGTTCCTCTTTTACGGAGTATTTTAAGAGGTAGGTTGAGGCTATGGTTGTTCCTGCTGTTTTGTAAAATTGCATCTCTCCCTCTTTGTCATCTAAGTAGAGGGGTGCTCCATAGGCTGTTAAGGGAATAAGCCCCAACATAACATCACCTATGGTTTCTGTTTTGCTTTTTGCAGAGAGGGTCAGAGTGGAAAGTAAAGCTAGGATTAGTAGGTTTTTCATATTAGCTTGATGAAGTAGAATTAAGAAGAAATCTATTATAACTTAGTATTGTAATACCACAATCTATAAATTTTTCATCTGACGTAACAATATAGCTACACTCATGCTCTTTTGCACATAGGCATTGTAAGGTGTCTTCTAAATCTTGCCCTTTATTGTTTTGGCATAGTTTTATGGCTTTTTCTATAAGTGATATGCCATAAGGTACAATTGACCATTTGGCTATAATGGTTTCAAAAAAGAGTAAAACCTTTTCCTTATCTTTACTAATATAGAAAATGGTACTCAACATATCTTCACTCATAAATATGGTATAATCTTCCATAATTACCATGGTCATTAACTCTTTAGATTTACTGTGAAGAGGACGTTTTTTATCAAGAAAATCTAAAACTATATTGGTATCTAAAAAGACTTTTTTCATCTCTACTTGTCTTCTTTATGTGATTTAAGTTCTTGGATGGAGAGGTTATTTGTCTCTCCATCCATCATACCTGCAAATTGCATAAGGGCATCTAACTTTTTTTGCTTTTGTTTTGCAATCTCTTTTTCTAGAAATTCTTTAACCATATCAGCATATTTAGAAGAGATAAAAACACCTTTGTATTCATGTGATTTTTTATCTTCTATATCAATATAATCATATTGACCAAACATACTACCACTTCTTGTCAATTCACGAATACTCATTGTTGTTATCATATCATCTTCTTTATTGTCATATAACCATTGTAGCATATTGTTTTACTGTTGTCAATGTTAAATAATGGACAGATATTTAGAGTGTCACATCAAACTTAAAAGCACCACCAACAAAACAGGAGGAGTAATAATCAGTCCAAATTTGGTATACTCCCAAAAGCCTATCTTGACCCCTTTTTGTGCCAATACATGTAACCAAAGTAGGGTGGCAAGGCTTCCAAATGGTGTCATTTTAGGTCCTAAGTTACAACCGATAATATTGGCATAAACCAAGGCTTGGTTCCCTACATCAGCCAAAGCAATGTCCATAATCATAATGGTGGGCATGTTGTTCATAATGGCCGACAAAAAGGCAGCAATAAACCCTGTTCCTACGATGGCAACCACATCACCTTGCGTCGATAAATCTTTGAGTACCACGGTCAAATAGTCGGTTAATCCGGCATTTTTAAGACCATAGACCACAATGTAAAGACCAATACTAAACCACACCACCTGCCATGGGGCATGTTTTATAATTTTTGTAGCCGAGGTGGTTTTCATAATACTTGAGATGGCTAAAAATAGTAGTCCTCCACCTAATGCAAAAACACTCACAGGTAAGTCGTACGCATCGCCTATAAAATAACCGGCAATGAGTAGTGCTAAAAAGAACCACGAAAAGATAAAGAGGGTTTTACTTTTTAGTACCTCATTGGCATTGGGTAGTAGGTCAATGTCGATCTGTTTTGGAATCTCTTTTCGTAAAAGTATCCAAAGAAAAACAATGGAAATAACAACGGAAACCACAAAGGGTAGAAACATGTTTGTCAAATACTCTGCAAAACCAATAGAGAAATAGTTGGCTGTGACAATGTTGGTTAGGTTCGAGAAAACAAAAGGTAAGGAGGCAGAGTCAGAGATGAACCCACCTGCAAGTAAAAAAGCCAAAATGCTCTTGGTATTGAGTTTTAAAATACGCATTTTAGCCAGTAAAATAGGGGTCAAAATCAGGGCTGCACCGTCATTGGCAAAGAGTGCAGAAACAAACGCACCTAACAGAAGGGCATAGACAAACATAAGGTGTCCATTTCCTTTTGAGAACTGTGCCATTTTTATAGCACACCACTCAAAAAATCCTATCTCATCAAGCACCATAGATAAGATAATGATGCCTATAAAAGCCAATGTTGCATCCCACACAATGTCGGTAACTGTCCAAATGTCTGCAACAGAAACGATGCCTAAAGCCAAAGCAATGACAGCACCAATAACGGCTGTGGTTCCTATTTGTAGACCTTTGGGTTGCCAAATAACAAAAATGAGGGTGATTAAAAAGAGACTAGATGCCAGTAGCATTGTTACATCCTTTACTATTAATATGAATCGGGGTTGGGAGTTCTAATCCCAAATATTTCACTTCTTCTAAGATCGATTGACGAAACGCATCAAGAGGGGTTCGTATGCTGTAGTACGCCCAACGCCCTCGACGCTCAACGCGTAAAAATCCCCCCTCTTTGAGTATTTTAAGATGGCGAGAGATACGTGACTGAATCATGCCAAAGGCATTTTCAATGTCGCAAACACAGACCTCACCACTTTGGTTGATGAAGTTAAGAATTTTCAGTCGGGTTTCGTCGTTAATAGAGCCGATGGTTTTTAGAAAAATGTCCATAGTTTATGGGTTTAAAACTTTCGACTTGGCTAATGCAGCTTCTATCTCTTCTTTGGCAATATCTCCTGAGAGTTTCAGCTCTACATCGCCATCTTTACCTTCTACCTGCATGTTGGTAATCTTCTTTTTGGTTTCATCGCTCATACATTCACATTGACCTGTGGCACAGTTTTCGACCATTTTAACAATCTGTTGTTTTTCAACCACTCCTGTAAAGTTTATCTTCACTCCTTCATTGGTTTTAAATACATTTTTTTGCATGTTGTTACTCTTCACTGTTTGTTCCTTTAATTTTGCTTCTACTTCAGGAAGTAGGGTTGTTTTTATCTCACTGTACGTCGCTTCAAAAGCCTCATAGGTCTTTCCATCAGGGTCTTCAAAACCTACATGTATGGTCGGTACGGGTTTAGGAAAAGTAGGGCAGGTCTCTTGTGCATGACCACAAACCGTCACGACCAAGTCAAAGTCAATATGCTCTAAGGTATCAAGAGTTTTTGAATGATAAGCATCATCCCAAGCATCGTTGGCTTCTAAAACCTTTTTAGCATTAGGATTGACCCGACCTGAAGGAGCTACACCCGAACTGTAGGCAGTGACTCCATCAAGATATTTGTTAATCAGTGCTTCAGCGATAATACTACGACAGGAGTTTCCTGTACAGAGGATTAATACATTTTTATTCATTTTGGACTCTTTTTTATTTTTTTGTCATTATAGTATTTTAAAATTAATATATCAAGATATATTGATGTATTTGAAAGAGTATCATCCTTAACAAGATTAAGAAATTATTTAGTCAACACGACTACAATATAGATGTTATAAAGACTTATAAAACTCTTAGGAAAAAACATGGTAATAAAAGAGATACAAGAATACGCAAACATACGAACCAAAGCACGAGCATACTTATGTTATATAATGAGTCGGAATATTTCATTAGTGAATCTTGAGTCAGGTACCGATAGCTTTGTTGAACATCAATTAAAAATCTTGAAAGACAACATCCCTCAAGCAGATTTGGTCTACGCATTAAATGCTCAAGGTCAGCAGATAGGGATAATGCTTACAGCCAAAGGAGAGGTAGATAGCACGCATAATATCGGAACAAATCGAAGTAATCGGGCATACTATTACCGAACACTCAAAGAGCATCGATGTGTTTTAACCGATCCCTATCCATCATTAGGCACAAATAAAATGGTGGTCACTTCATCCTTTCCTATTTACGATGAAAAAAACAATCTTATGTTTATTCTTTGTGTGGATATTCAACTTAAAGATATTTTGAAAATGGTTTATCCAAGTTCGGTTGATTCTAACTTTGGTCAATTTTCAAAAGTCGTTTATGGAGCTTTTTCAGTAGCTCTTTTTGCCGTGGCACTGCTTCTGTTTGTTAAGGGAGTTAGTAGTTTTTTGAGTTTGGGAACGCATTACTCGACCATAGATATTAATGATATGTTTCAAGCCACCATTCTTTTAACCCTTGCATTGGCTATTTTTGACTTGGTCAAAGCGATTTTTGAAGAGGAGGTCTTAGGTAAAGAGAAAAAAGAGTCCGACGGAGATGCACATCAAACGATGATACGCTTTTTAGGGTCGATTATTATTGCACTCTCGATTGAAGCGTTGATGTTGGTCTTTAAGTTTGCTTTGACCGATCCTGAAAAATTGCTTTATGCTGTTTACCTTATCGGAGGTATTACGGCATTAATGATTGGACTTTCTATCTACATAAAATCCAATAAAATGAATAAGAACAAGTAGATGAAACGGTTTCTTTTTCTTCTTTTAAGCGTTCACCTTTGTGCTGTAGAACACCCCTACTACTACAGCATAGAGAAATTGCCACACGATATTAAAGAGCAGATGAAGCAGAGTGGTTCTTGGAAAAAAGGTTGCCCCGTGCCTTTGAACGATTTACGTTATTTAACCATGACCTACTTTTCAACTGATGAAATCGGTATAGAAGGAGAGATGGTCGTGCATAAAGAAGTAGCCCAAGAAGTGGTGGCGATATTTGAAGCACTTTATAATTCAAAATTTACGATTGAACGTATGCATCTTATTGACGATTATAATGCTAGTGATGAACGCTCAATGGCTGCCAACAATACCTCTGCTTTTAACTGCCGTAATGTTCCCCGAACCACTCGGTGGTCACGACACTCTTATGGAAAAGCAATTGATATTAACCCTGTGTGGAACCCATTTATAGACAAGGGAGTTGTTTATCCTCAAAGTGCCCAAAAGTATTGTAACCGTGAGCTGAATGCGTCGGGGATTATAAAGAAAAACGATGCTGTCTACAAAGCTTTTATAAAGCGTAATTGGGAGTGGGGTGGTGATTGGACAAAGAGTATGATCGATTATCAGCATTTTTTTAAGCATTGATAGTGTATAACACATGAAAATTATAATAAAAGGTTAAGAATGTTAGAACTTATAATGATACTTTTCACGGCATATACATTGGTAAAAATCTATATCTCCATTATGCAAATAGGATACATTGCCGATGAAAAAAATGGTGAAGCTGTTTTGATGAGTAGAGAAAAATTCAAGATTGCAGGTGAGTATGCCATAAAAAAAGAGCGATTGGCACTTGTTGGAACAGTGGTTGAATACGTAATGTTTGTTTGGTGGGTTACCATTGGATTTGCATGGTTAAGTAGTGTCTTACAAACAGACAGTTCCGTGATTGATGCTGTGCTGTTTCTTGTTGGTTTTGTAGCTGTTGGATATGTTGTTGGTTTACCGTTTGAGCTTTATCAGACTTTTGAGCTGGACAAAGAGTATGGTTTTACTCAAACAACACCGAAGCTTTATTTTATAGATCAAGTTAAATCTACGGTGATGTTTTTAGTTTTTGGTGGAGCTATTTTCTATGTTTTAGCATGGATTATAATTAATGTTGCCAACTGGTGGATATGGGGATTTGCTCTTCTCTTCTTGGTGGCACTGCTGGTCAATGTTATCTACCCGACCATTATTGCACCTATATTTAACAAGTTTACACCACTAGAAGATGGTGAATTAAAAACCGATATTGAAACCATGATGCAAGGCGTAGGGTTAAAGAGTGACGGGGTCTTTGTTCTTGATGCTTCCAAACGTGATAGCCGTCTCAATGCCTACTTTGGTGGACTTGGAAAGTCAAAAAGAGTGGTGTTGTTCGATACATTAATGGAAAAGTTAAAGCATAAAGAGTTGTTGGCTGTGTTGGGTCATGAGTTGGGTCACTTTTCTCATGGAGATATTTGGAAAAACATAGGAATGATGGGTGTACTGCTTTTTGCTTCGTTCTACCTTTTAGGTAATTTACCTGAAGCACTCTTTTTTGACATGGGTGTAGAGATGAAAGCTGGTGTAGAGATAGCGATGATGATGCTCTTACTTTCACTTATATCGTTTGTATTTACTCCAATGATGAGTTTTGTAAGCCGTCACAACGAATATGCTGCTGATGAATTTGGGAGCCAACTGGGTGGAAAAGAGAACTTGGTATCTGCACTGATTAAGCTGATTCAAGAGAACAAAGCCTTTCCTAAGTCACATCCGTTGTATGCCTTCTTCTACTATACGCATCCACCTGTGTTAGAGCGATTAACTGAACTTGGGTACGATGCACATGCCGTGAATGAAGTGATTAAACCACTTGAAAAAGAGGGAATATTTTCGTTTTTAGAGGATGATAAAAAGTAGAGCTTTTTGTTTTTCTAACTTTATGCTATACTTTGAGTAATATATTACGGAAAATATAGCATAAAGGATAAAAAATGGTAACCTATGCTTCAAATGAGTTAATCTCCTCTTCTGAATTTGCCAAAAAGTTTGGCTCTTACCTTGCACAAATTAAATCTAATACGGTAGATAAATTAGCAATTTTGAAAAACAATCATGTCGAGGCAGTACTTATCTCTAAAGATGATTACGAGAATATGAAGAAATTAGCAGACCTTCAAAAACAGAGTATTTATAATGAAGAAATAGCTAAAAGAGTAAATGAGTATAAGAGTAATAAGTCAGAAACAGTTCCTTTTTCTAGTGGCTTAGATGAGATTAGAGAAAAGATTTTAAGTAAATAATGATTTTAGAAAAATTACCAAGGTTTAATGATGAACTTGAAGAGATAGTTCTTTTTATTGCTGAAGACAGTTCAAATAGGGCTTTAGAGTTTTATGATGAGTTACTATCGAAAATTGAAAAAATTCCCTTATCTCCTTTTATATACCGACAAAAAGAAGGGTTAGAAGATGAAAATATACGAGAGTTTATATTTAAAGGTTATGTTGTTCCTTTCTTTATCGATGATGAAGAAGATAAAATAGTGCTTTTAGGTATTTTTAATCAAAATCTTTGGGCAATAGATAAGTATGATGACAAATAGATGTAATATAAAAAATATATTTACGCTAAAATAATTCAAGAAAAAAATACCAATATATCTAAGGCTATCGTATAATGAACTATGATAAACAATTTAATAAAAAAACTGTAGAAATTGAAGATAAAAATCAAAATCTTAAAAGTGTAACTATTTTCGTTTTTGGATGATGGTAAAAAGTAGTTAAAATTTTAAGAGAAGAGGGTAGAGATAAATGGCACAATCAATAGAACCAAATATTGCAGACTTAGCCAATGGATGGCTAAAATCTTATGGATTAGATTATAAGCTAGAACAAGAAAATCTAAATAGTGAAATAGATAAAGCACTTAAAGAGTACGAATCTAAAGGTGGTGGAAAAGGTGGCAACCGTCCAGATGCAAAACTACTCATAAAAGATAAGAATTTAAATTATTATCCCATACTTATTGAGTATAAGGGGACAAAAGGGAAATTAGAAAAACTTAAAAATACTCAAGTTGATAACAAAACAGCCAAAAATGAACTAAATTATAAAAATATAAAAGAGTATGCAGTTAATGGTTCGGTTCACTACGCAAATGCACTCCTTCATCACACAGGCTACACTGATATTATAGCCATAGGTATGACAGGATACAAAGATGTAACAGAAAAAATAATATATGAAATTGGTGTATATATTGTCTCAAAAGACAATCTTGGTATCGGGCAAAAAGTAGATGACTTTTCTGATTTTTCTTTTTTATCACCTAAAAATTTTGATACCTTTATAGAAAAAGTAAAAACCATACATCTTTCACAAGAAGAGTTAGACGAAATAAAAGCACAAAAAGAGAAAGAAATAGACGCTAGTTTGGTGAAGCTAAACAATGACATCTATAAAGAAGAAAAAGGACTAAGTGAAAAAGACCGTGTATATCTCGTAGCATCTTCTATTATCGCAACAATAGGAATACCAAATAAAGTTCCTGTTCTTGAAAAAGATGATTTGAAATCACAAGAGTACATAGGCGGAAGAGACGGGGATATTATCCTGGGTCGAATAAAAGCTTTTTTAAGTGAAAAAAAGATTCCAGATGAGAAAAAAAGCCTAATCATAAGGACACTAGAAAATACGCTCACTTCTGAAAATATAAATAAAGTAACCAATGGTGAGAGCCAACTCAAAAGAGTATTTACTAAAATAGTTGATGATTTGGGGATATATTACAAGATAGGGCTAACGACTGATTTTACAGGTAAACTTTTTAATGAGATGTACAGTTGGCTAGGATTTACACAAGATAAACTCAACGATGTGGTGCTAACTCCATCTTATGTAACTTCACTTTTAGTAAAACTTGCACGAGTAAACAAAGATAGTTTTGTATGGGATTTTGCTACTGGGTCGGCTGGATTATTGGTTTCAGCGATGAATGAGATGCTCAACGATGCAAAAGATAAAATAGCTTCTCCTGATGAGTTGGTACAAAAAGAGATTAAGATAAAAGCAGAGCAACTTCTAGGGCTAGAAATAATTTCAGAAGTGTATATGTTGGCGATTTTAAATATGATACTTATGGGCGATGGAAGTAGTAATATTTTAAATAAAGATTCACTGCTTGATTTTGATGGTAATTATGGTTTTGGTAAGACAGATGAAGCTTTTCCTGCAGATGCTTTTGTGTTAAATCCTCCCTATTCAGCAAGTGGTAATGGTATGGTGTTTGTACAAAAAGCACTTAATATGATGCACAAAGGGTACGCTTCAATCATCATCCAAAATTCAGCAGGGAGTGGAAAAGCTACACAATACAACAAAGAGATATTAAAAAAACACACCCTTCTAGCAAGTATCAAAATGCCCATAGATATTTTCATAGGAAAAGCAAGTGTGCAAACCAATATCTATGTGTTTAAAGTGGGTGAAGCCCATCATGAAAAAGCAACTGTAAAGTTTATTGATTTTTCAAATGATGGTTACACAAGAACCAATCGCAAAAAAGCAAGTAACAATCTAAAAGATACAGATAATGCAAAAGGGCGATACGAAGAATTGGTAAATTTGGTGTTGTTTGGTAAAAAAGAGCTTAAGATTTTTACCGACAAAGAATACTACGAGGGGACAATCAATCCACAAAACGGAGCAGATTGGAATCAAACAGCACCGATAAACACCAAACCAACTTTGGAAGATTTTAAAAAGACTGTAAGTGATTATTTGGCTTGGGAAGTCTCTAATATTCTTAAGCAAAGAGGTGATAAGGGAAAGTAATATCCCCACTTGATACTATGCTTGAAAGTGTTAAGTGGGGTGAGTTTAGATTGGGTGATTTGTTTGAGATTAACTCTTATAAAAAAAGATTTGATGCAAACAAAGTTGAAGTTTTAGATAACGGAAAATTTCCCTATGTTGTCAGAATGGGTTCAAATAATGGACATAAAGGCTATATAAACGAAGATGAATATTTTTTGAATGAAGGAAATACAATATCGTTTGGACAAGATACAGCAACAATGTTTTATCAAGAAAGACCATATTTTACTGGTGATAAAATTAAAATTTTAAAGTCAAAATATAAAAAGTTCAACAAAAAAAATGCTCAATTTTTTATCTTGATGATGTCAAAAGCATTTAGTTCATTTTCTTGGGGTGGTTCAAGCTTTAATGTGAAAATACTTGAAAGCCAAAAAATTCACCTCCCAACCAAAAACGGTAAAATAGATTTTGATTTTATGGAAACTTTTATATCAAAACTAGAATCAGAAAAAATAGCAGAATTAGAGGCTTATTTGGAAGCAAGTGGATTAAAAGATTATGTTTTAACGGCTGAAGAAGAGCAGGTTTTAAAAGATTTTGATAGTATGGAATGGGGGAAATTTAAGCTGGGTAGTTTATTTGAAAGAATAAAAACAAATAAGTTGCCTTATAAAGCAGATGAACTTGTAAAAGAACCAACAGACACTTATACTCTTCCATGTCTTACTTCTAGTTTTCAAAACCAAGGATTGAATTATTATGCACCTAAAGATAAGGCAACAATTTTAAAAAATGTAATTTCTATTCCTTCTAATAGTGATGTTTATAGAGCTTACTTTCAATCAAGAGAATTTACAGTTTTATCTGATGCTTATGCAATTTATTGGATTTATGATGAGGTAAAATTATCTCCTAATCAGTATTTGTTTACTGTATCGTGCATAAATCAAGTAACAGATTTATCTATATATTCGTATAAAAATAAACTTGGTGGCTGGAATGTTGTAAAAGATAAAAATATAGAGCTTCCAACCCTCAACAATCAACCAAACTACAAAATAATGGAAACCCTTATTTCTGCTATCCAAAAACAGGTTATCAAAGATGTTGTTTTGTATGTAGATGAGAAAAAAGGATTTTATTTATGACTAAAACAATAACAATAAAAGAGAGTTTAAACTGGGCAGAAGCACAACTTCAACAGAGTTGCCAACGCCCAAGATTTGAAGCTGAACTACTCTTAGCCCATCATTTGCAAAAAAATAGAACCTATCTACACGCTTTTGATGATAAGCATGTTCCCGAAATAGAAACATTTAAAAGTTTGGTTTCACGACGTGCCAATCATGAACCTTATGAATACATTGTAGGAAGTGCGAGTTTTTACGACATTGATTTAAAGGTTGAAGCAGGAGTTTTAATTCCAAGACCTGAAACAGAGATACTGATTGATTTGGTTGCCAAGATTATTGAAAAAGAAGCCATAACGAGTATTGCTGAAATTGGTGTGGGGTCGGGTGCTATTTCGGTGGTTTTGGCTCGGAAATTTCCAAATTTAAAAATCATTGCTACGGATATTTGTGATACGCCTATTAAAGTGGCTAGACAAAATATAAAGAAGTTTGCTTTAGAAAATAGAGTAAAAGTTATAAAATCAAATCTACTCGATGAGGTACATGAACCCCTTGAACTCGTGGTGAGTAATCCTCCGTATATTGCTGATGATTTTGAGTTAGAAAAAAATGTAGGTGAGTATGAACCTGCACAAGCACTCTTTGGGGGTATGGTTGGCGATGAGTTACTAAAACAGATAGTGCTTGATGTGAAAGAGAGAGGGGTACCATACTTAGCATGTGAAATGGGTTATGATCAAAAAGAAGCGATGACTTTGTTTTTTAATGAAATTGGGGTAAAATCATTTACTTTTTACAAAGATTTGACCGGGCATGACCGAGGATTTATTATAACGTTTTAAAAAAGAGAGAAAATGACAAAAAAAATATTTAGAATAATGACCATAGCATACATTATAACATTGGGGGTAACCCTTGGAGCAGGGCTTTTGGCCGGAATCGTTGTTGCTCCTACCATTTTTAATTCAGAACTTTTGTTGGGCACGGAACTGCTCTCACGCTTTCAAGAGGGACTTTTAATGACTCAGGTTTTTGAACGATTGGCGTATCTTGTTAATTTTATGGTTCTGTTTGTCATTATTTATGAAGTGATAAAGTGGAAGAGTTTTGAGAGTGATCGATGGACAAGTTTGGCTACTTTTTTAGTGGTGGCGACAGGACTTATGTTTAGCTCTTACTACATTCCGGATATTTTACAAATGCAATCAGTTGGTGAAGCAATGACTCAAACTCCTGCATTTGAAAATACCCATAAAGGAAGTGAAGTGAACTTTAAAATCTTTTCATTTGCCAGCTTGGCACTTTTAATTTTAAATTTAAAGAAAGCATTACGATAGATGAGAAAAGATTTTGATTTAGAGCATCCAATTATTGAGATAAAGCATCTTCGAAAAGTGTTTGGAACCAAAGAAGTTCTAAAAGATGTCAACCTTATTTTTCCAAAAGGTTCTACAACCGTTATTTTAGGACTCTCCGGTAGTGGTAAATCAACGATTATTAAACACATTGTAGGGCTTATGAAACCAACATCGGGTGATATTTTTGTCAATGGTGTGAACGTGGCGACTTGTAGTGAAAAAGAGTTAAGAGATGTGCGTAAAGATATAGGATTTCTTTTTCAAGATGGAGCAATGTTTGACAGTATGAATATTTTTGAGAATGTCGCTTTTCCTTTGCGAGAGCATCGTAAAGATTTGTCCGAAGATGAGATAGAAGCCAAAGTTATGAAAATGCTCAACATGACAGGACTCGATGCCGAGCGTGTCTCAAAACTTTTCCCAAATGAACTCAGTGGTGGTATGCGTAAACGTGCAGGATTGGCACGAGCAATCATTATGGAGCCTAAAATTATTTTGTATGATGAACCGACCTCAGGGCTTGACCCGATTACGAGTGATTTAATTACGCAGTTGATATTGGACTTACAGGAGAAATTGGAGGTCACTTCAGTGTTGATTACCCATGATATGAAAGAGAGTTTTAAATCAGCAAATTATTTGGCATTTTTATTTGAAGGTAAAGTGATAGAATGGGCTGACAATGAGGCGTTTAAAACTACATCGAACCCTTACGTTCAACAGCTTTTAGCCGGTAGTGGTGATGGTCCTATTCAATTTAATGACTAGAGAAAGAGTAAGAATGGATAATGAAATTTTAGAACACCCTTTTAAGCCTATTGTTTTTAAAAACAGTGAGATACTTATTTTAGGCTCATTTCCTAGTATTGATTCGTTTGATAAAGCATTTTATTACGCTCATCCACGTAATCAGTTTTGGAAGTTGTTGTCGGAAGTAACAGCGTACCCTATTAATAATCGTGATCAAAAAATTTGGTTGCTTAAAGAATCTAAATTGGCACTTTGGGATATGGTGGCAAACTGCAGACGAGACAACTCTTTAGATGCATCGCTTGAAGATATCGAAGTTAATGATTTGACCTCTTTTTTAGAGAACCATCCCAATATCAAAAAAATTGCTTTTACAGGGCGTTTGGCAGAGAAGTTGTATAAAATGAATTTTGATTATTTAGAGTTTGAAACGCTCTATTTACCCTCTCCATCAGCTGCCTATGCAAAGATGAGTTTTGAAGAAAAGTTGGCAATCTATAAAGAAAAGTTGGAGTTTTAATGGCAGTTTGGGCAGTTGGTGATCTACAAGGATGTTATGACTCATTTCAGGAGTTGTTGGCAAAAATCAATTTTGATCCGGAGGTAGATGAGTTGTGGGTTGCCGGTGATTTGGTGAATCGTGGTAACAAATCTTTGGAGACATTAAATTATTTGTACTCGATAAAAGATTCTGTAAAAATCGTATTGGGTAATCATGACATCGCACTTATAGCAGCCTATGCAGGCATTAAAAGAGCAAATGAGACCATAGCACCTATTATAGAAGCACCCAATGCGAAAGAGCTTATTGATTGGTTACGGCATCAACCTTTTTTATATTGGGATTATAAGTTGGGGTACGCCATGGCTCATGCAGGCATCTCTCCTCAGTTTGACTTTGGTATGGCAATAGCCTATGCAGGACGTATTGAAAAAAAGTTACAAGGGCGTAATTATAAAGCTTGGCTTCGACATATGTTTAAAGTCAGCTCAAATAAGTTTGATTCCAATGCCAGTGTGATGGACATGGAAAAATACATTTTAAGCTCTTTTACACGTATGCGTTTTTGTGCCGATGATGGAAGCTTGGACTTTTTTCAAAAAGGTTCACCAACAACACTTAAAATAGAATTTAAAGGTTTAAAACCATGGTTCTCATGTCCTACTCGACGTTCTACAACACTTAAAATAGTATTTGGACATTGGTCAACATTGGCTCAAGCTTCTGCAGCCGGGTATTATCATGACAGTAATGTTTTAGGTTTGGACACAGGCTGTCTTTGGGGTGGAAAGTTAACAGCTGCCAGACTAGACTTAGAAGAACCAGTGATTGTTCAGATAGATTGTCCGAATATGGTGGAGCCTTAATAAACTACTCTCTCAAAAACTATCTTTCCCTCTTTAATAACGCCAATTTCTCCTTGACACGCCAAAGAGGGTAGAGAGATATAGTTTTTATGTACCACTGCTTGGTGAAAGTGTCCTTCGATGATGAGGGCATCTTTTGGATAGTGAGTTCGGATGGCATCGAATCTTTTTTCATACCCTATGAAATTTCCACATATTTTTTTTGCTTTGAGCTTTTCCATACGGTGATTTATAATCTGTTTTTGGAAGGGTTTGAGTAAAGTAAGCGTGGTTTTGTTTCTTAATACTTTAC
Source organism: bacterium (assembly GCA_018822805.1). Lineage (GTDB taxonomy): Bacteria > Campylobacterota > Campylobacteria > Campylobacterales > Sulfurovaceae > UBA1140. Next base: position 1,615 of record JAHJJU010000114.1, on the reverse strand, counting down.
TGTAAAGGTTATAGCCAAATCCTGTTTCATAGAGGTCACCGTGGGAGAGGTAGATGTCTTGATCTTTTAATGTGTAGTGAATGGGTTGTTCTTCTCTGCTATAGACTTTAACATTTGGAAAAAGCTCTTTTAGACAAAAGTCATGGTTTCCCTCTAAGTAGATGATTTCTATATTTTTTGAAAGTTTTTGTATGTGTTCAATGGCTTCTTTAGAAAAGGTTTGTATGTAGTCGTTGTGTCCAAAGAGCAGGTCAAAAATGTCACCCATCAGAAAGAGTTGAGGGGGTTGAATGGTGCTGTTTTGGATGTTTTTTAGTAGAGTTAAAAATTCCTCACCGTGGTGAGGGTAGTGGGCATCGGCAATAAAAAGAGCATGCTCTTTTAATTGCTTTGGCATGTTTGACAGAGTCCATAGAGGTTGATTTGTGCATTGTTTAATGTAAAGTTTTTTATAACCAATGCTTCCTGGGTTTGTGGACTAATGATGGTGTCTTGAATGTTGCCACATGCTTCACAAATAAGGTGCATATGTTCATCTTTTTTTAGTTCATATTTTGATTTTTGGTTGTTCATAGGTACTTCAACTATGACCTTGTTTTGTTGCATTAAAATAATGTTTTTATAAATGGTTGCCAAAGAGAGCGTAGGGTGTTGTTCTTTGACATCTTCGTATATTTCATCAATGTTAATATGTCCTGCTTTGTCAATGGACTTTAAAATACTGGTTCGTTGTATGGTGGCTTTTAAATCATGCTCTTTGAGTAGAGTAATATAGTCTGTCATGGTGAAGCCTCCTTATGTTTTATTTTTTTGTGGAACAGTTGTATAAATATTATCCACTATAATACTTATATATCTATTCTAAGAGGGGCAGACACATGGGTCTACCCCTACGGCATTTATAATCGTTTATAGATTACAGTTCATCAGCATGTTTTGCAAGATATTCAGCGACACCTGCTGTGTCTGCTTTCATACCTTCATCACCTTTAACCCATCCGGCAGGACAAACTTCACCATGCTCATTTGTAAACAACATGGTATCTACCATTCTGAGCATCTCATCAATGTTTCTTCCTAATGGAAGGTCATTGACTACGGCGTGCCTTACTGTACCGTCAGCATCGATAAGGAAAGAACCTCTAAGTGCTACTGCATCGTCAAGAAGAACATCGTAATCTCTTGCAATTTGTTTTGTAAGGTCTGCTACCAGTGGCATATCAACTCTACCGATACCACCTTGGTTTACCGGTGTTTCTCTCCATGCAAAGTGTGAGAATTGGCTGTCTACAGATACACCAATAATGTTTACACCTCGTTCTCTAAAATCTGCAGCTCTGTGTGAAAATGCAATAATTTCTGAAGGACATACAAATGTAAAGTCTAGTGGGTAGAAGAAAAGTACGGCACCTTTTTCACCTAAATTTTCCATGAGATTAAAGTCATCAACGATTTGTCCATTTGCTAGTACTGCTGTTGCTGTAAAGTCCGGGGCTTTATTTGTTACGATCATAGGGTTTCCTTGTATTTTAAATAATAATTTTTATTAACAAGGAAATAATATCATTATATAAATTAAATTAAGATAAAATTACTCTTTTTTATTGATATTTTC
>JAHJJU010000113.1 GCA_018822805.1 bacterium | reverse complement strand
ATTAAATATATTTTAAGTTTTTAAATTAATTGAAATAAAAATGCCTTTTCTAGGAAAAAATATTACAATTTGACATATTTTTAATATAAATAATTTTTTTATGTGATAATGTCAGCATGAGCCAAAATAATCATAGTGGTAATCTTCCACCTAAAGAAGACTCGAATAAACAACAAGCTAAGAAAAAAGAACAAACCATTGTCAATTATTTGACATGTGCCACCCTAGATGGGTTAAGTGCAAAAATTATTGAAGTTGAAGCAACTTTTACTAAGGGCTTACCCGGCTTTGCTGTAGTCGGTCTAGCCAGTTCAGACATACAAGAGGCAAAGGAGCGTGTGAAATCTGCACTACTAACCAATGATTTTGTTTTTCCTCCTTTAAAAATTACGGTTAATCTTAGCCCCAGTGATTTAAAAAAGAGTGGTACACATTTTGATCTTTCGATTGCACTATTGAATGCTTTAAATAAAGAGTCCATTGAGGAGGAGGGACTTTTTGTATTCGGTGAGTTGGGACTAAATGGACGGGTGAAGAGCAGTTCAACACTTTTCCCTATTATCTTGTCATTAAAAGAGCAAGGGGTTTTGAAACGAGCCATTGTCCCTAAAGAAGCGATGCAACATTTAAGCCATATAGCCGGTGTTGATTTTATAGCAGTGGAAACGTTGAGTGAAGCCATTAGGCTTTTTAAAAGTAAAAATTTTACTGCCTCAACCACACAATTTAGCTATCAAGCAGAGCAATTAACCATAGATAAGAGAACCTATTATGATGTGGAGGATATAGAGTCTGATTTTTCAGATGTAAAAGGTCAAGGTGTGGCTAAGAGAGCTGCATTGATTGCAGCAGCAGGTATGCACAACTACTTAATGGAGGGGAATCCCGGTTGTGGTAAAAGCATGATTGCTAAACGTTTAAAAGATATTTTACCACCTTTGTTAGAAGAGGAGATGCTTTCTATCGCTAAACATCAATTTTTAGACGGTACTGTACCAGACTTTAAAGCCAAACGTCCTATGCGTTCACCTCACCATACAGCCACTTCAGCGTCTATATTTGGTGGTGGTTCACATACGGCACGCATTGGAGAGGTTGCTTTAGCACATAAAGGTATGCTCTTTTTTGATGAATTGCCACATTTTTCTAAAAATATATTGGAAGCGTTAAGAGAACCTTTACAAGATAGAAGGGTGAACATATCAAGGGTGAATTCAAAAGTGGAGTATGATGCCGATATTATGTTCGTTGCAGCTATGAATCCCTGTCCTTGTGGTAATGCACTATCTAAGAAAAGAGCTTGTCGTTGTTCAGAACAAGAGGTGAAACGGTATAAAAATAGATTGTCTGATCCTTTTTTAGACCGTATAGATCTCTTTGTAGTGATGCAAGAGGTAAGTGCAGATGATAAAAAAGATAGCTCTTCTAAAGAGTTAAAGCGTATGGTCAATCAAGCTTTTAAAATGCAAAAAGAGCGAGGACAAGAACGTTTAAACGGTAAATTAAAAGAGGATGAAGTTGAAACTTTTTGCAGTGTTTCTGTTGAGGCAGAAAAGATTTTGTTTTCAGCCATAGAACGTTTTGGTCTTTCACATCGGAGTATCGGGAGCATTAAAAAAGTGGCACGAAGCATTGCTGATCTTGATGCTTCTAAAACGATAGAAAAAAAACATTTACTTGAGGCATTATCCTACCGACGACGGTAGTTTCACAACTTTAACACAGTAGTTTAGTAGTATGATTATATGAAGTAAGGAGTGAACGATGAAAAAATTAAAATTGCTATTTTTATCATTATTGTTGGTGTTTTTTTCAGCATGTGGAACAGGTACATCTTCCGAAATTGATCCTGATAGAGGTTTTGATATGTGGGAATACATGACTTCGACGTTAAATTATGAGGTTGAATATGCCATTTATGAAAATAATGTAGAAACAGATTATTATGTTGAGACGCATAAAATGTATACGGATGAATATGTACGAGAAAGTAGTAGTGGTGTAACGACACTTTTACTAAATGGGAACAGAATTCTTATGCGAGAACCATCAGAGGATGTTACCATAGAACGTTATGTCTATTTAGGAGATAGAGGTGTATTTCAATCAGCCTCTATTCAGCTTTGTAGTGTTGAACATTTTTATGAAACCTATACCAATAAAGGAATGACATTTCATAATGTATTGATGATAGGATGCACGAGTAGAAGTGGTGTCAATCAGGAGTTTTATTACGGATATAATGAGGGAATAGTATATATTTATAAAAACGATGGTGTGAATGAAATAGAGTGGCTTAAAGTAGCCGAGGAACCTATTTTTTAGAATATAAAAGGAGTACAATTTGGTAGTGTATCTTCTTAAGATTTTCTTGTAGTTTTTTATGAAAATTCAACAAAAAGATAAAAAAAATAAAAATCCAAGAAATCTCTTGACAAAGTAAAACTTTTTGTCTATAATTGCATTCCTTTTTCAGATGTATCTTATCTAAAAAAGCGAAAATTTCGGAGTGTAGCGCAGTCTGGTAGCGCACCTGGTTTGGGACCAGGGGGTCGAAGGTTCGAGTCCTTTCACTCCGACCATTTAGATATTTAAAATTTCAATATAATAGTCAAATCAAAAATTAATGGTAGGCGTAGTTCAGTTGGTAGAGCACCTGTTTGTGGCACAGGTTGTCGCGGGTTCGAGCCCCGTCGCCTACCCCATTGGTAAAATAATAGGGTAACCACCCAAATGAAGAAGCGCTAGTGGCTCAATTGGATAGAGCATCAGACTTCGGATCTGAGGGTTAGGGGTTCGAGTCCTCTCTGGCGTACCATTTGATTTTGTTATTATATTTATGTGCACTCATAGCTCAGCTGGATAGAGCATCGCCCTTCTAAGGCGAGGGTCTTAGGTTCGAATCCTAATGGGTGTACCACTTATTTCTAAAAATAAGTAAAACTATGCGGATGTGGTGAAATTGGTATACACGCCAGACTTAGGATCTGGTGCTTCACGGCGTGGAGGTTCGAGTCCTCTCATCCGCACCATTCTTTCAATTCTTTTTCCCGTAAAATAGCACCTTTCTTAACTTCTTAAATGTATTACAGTTCCTTTTGATGTATAATAATTGATAAAAAAGTACTACCTAAAGTACCACCTATTTTATAAAGGTTCTTCTATGGCTATTAATGACAAGGATTATAACAAAACGAAAGAGACTGGTATCAGGGTTCACAAAAAAGATAAACGATGCTTTTTATTCTATTTTAAAATCAATAACAGAAAATATAAAAAGCTTTTTAAAGTCAAAGCTACTAATCATACACCCTCTCAAATGCTCAAAACAGCTAGAACCCAGTTAGATATCATAAAAGATGAGATTATAAATGGTACGTATGGTAACAACCTCATCAAACTTGATAAACTCTTTATTGACTACATGGAAACCCAACCACTCACCGACTGGACGCACAAGAAAAAGCATATTTACGATTTATACATAGGTGACAGCCAGTTAAGTAATATAACCAAAGAGCCTACAGAATCCATTATAAAAAAACGGCAAAGTTTTAATATAACAAAAATAGGGAATAGGGCTATAGGTGATATCAAAGAGAGAGATATTTTAATGATTATCTCCAAGATGGAGAAAGAACATAACTTATCACCACGAACCCAAAAGATTATATTAGAGGTGCTTAACCCAGTTTTTGATTATGCCATTAGAAACAGATACTTAACAGAAAACCCAGCCCAGCATATAACCATTAAGATACCATCACAAAAGAAGATTGTAACCAATGCCACAGAGCTTTTTAAGCGTGTATACATGGGAATTATAGAGTATTACCATGATGAGCCATTTTATAAAGCACTGTTTCTATTTGCATTTACCGGACGGCGTAAAAGTGAGATACTTAACCTAAAATGGGAAAACATAGACTTTACTAATAATTACTACTGGATAGAGGACACCAAGAACGGAGAGAAACAACGCTTTAAATTATCACCCATGTTAAAAGTTACTCTTTTAGAGTTACTTGATGATAGGGTAGGGCTTGTTTTTAAGAGTCCTATTACTGGTAAGAAGATTGTTAACCTTGATAGGCAAATGAAGCAATTAAGAAAACATACCAAAATAGATAATTTAACTCTTCACTACATGAGGAACATTTTAGTGAGTGCCTTAGCTGAACAACAAACCGAAGCCATAACCCTAAGTGGTATCTTAGGACACAAAGATATTAACACCATTAACAAGTATTTATCTAACTCAACCATGAAGAGCAGTATCAAAGGGTTAGAGACCATTGATAAGATTTTAGATGCTGAAATAATAGAGTAAAATCAAAACACTATAAACTGTAGTAGATTTATAGTGTTTTCCTATTTTATGGGTTCTTCTAGGGGTATTAAGATTCCTTTCAGTTTCAAAACACTATAAAATATCCAACATTAAGCTTTTTTTGATTTAAAACACTATAAAATACACTAAATTTAGATAAAAACTAAGGATTTAGAATGAGTAAAAAAATAGAGCGTATAAAAGAGAACGTGACCACCAAAGAGTATAAAAAGTTAATGACTTTTGTTAAAGAGCATGAGAGCTTAAGAGAAAATTCAAAATTAAATCTATTAAGAGCGTTTACTATTTTGTTTTATACTGGTTTAAGACTTAATGAACTTCAAGCCTTAAGGGTAGGAGATATTAAAGAGCTGATTAAAAACCGTTCTGTTAAAGTGGAGTTAGATAAAACTTTATCAGAGCGTAAACTTTATTTAAGTGATGATTTTGAGAGAGAGCTATTAAATCTTTTTGATTTAGAGGAAGATAGTGAAAACAGAGTTATAACCAAAAGTGCAAATAAAAATAAAAAAAGTGGTATTCACCCTATAACTTTTATTACTCATGTCAATAAAATCATGAAAGAGGCTTTAGGTGATGGTTTCACCTCTCATAGCTTTAGGCAAGGGCTAATAAGTGAAATGGGTAGTAAGTCGGTTAATGTGAAGATTATCAGTAAATTTATTGGGCATAGAGATATAAAAACCACTTTGGGTTATATTAAGCCCACTGATAGTGATATTGAAAATGCTTTGGTTAGGTAAAAAAGATAAACAATAGCTAAGATTTAGTTATGTAAAGAATCAAAAAGAATTCTAATATAGAATTCTTCTAATATAGATTTTTTCTTTCTTACTTTATCTTTTAAAATCCGTCAAAATTCTCTCATAAACTCAAAAGAGTTAAACAGAAAGAGAGGATTACTCAATGAAACCTACAGAAACCAATACACCCAAACGATGGTTAACCCCTAATGACTTAGCTAATGAATACGGCTTTAGCAAATCTAATCAAGATAAATTACGCATGAATAGAAAAATACCATTTTGTAAAATTGGTAGATATGTTCGCTATGACCGTTTAGAGATAGATAAATGGATTGAAGATAATAGAGTGGATATGATAGCTTAATCAAGCCGTCTTATTAATAGTCTGATGTTTAATCAAATAGGTATTGATACTATTCAACTTATCGCCAATTATAAAACGGTTGTTAAGTTGGTTGAGCGTATGGGCTTAAGTGTGACCACACCCAGTAAAAACAGCCCAGTAAGTCGAACCATTACCGATATAGAGAACATCAAAGACCCTAATCAAAGATATAAATGTGATGATTTTCAAGTAGTTACAGAAATAGTCAAACTTACCAAGGGTAAAAGCGTATCTAACTACATGATGATTACAAAAAATCTTCCTTTACTCTTTGACCACGCCACCCACCACAAAAAAGCTAAAGACAGTTTTTGTCTTATAACTTTTACTGGACTACATCAACCCAATTCAAAGATAAATAGCGAAGCTATGAAGATAGTTAGCACCTTTACAAAGCGTAAAACTTTTAAGCGTGTAAGCCTTGATATTGCTATAGATACCCAAGAAGATAAACAGCCCATCAAGTACAGCCGTAAAGAGCCGTTTAGAGCTGATTTAATGCCATACTCTAAGCTTGGGGTTATTGTCCCACCCAATGGGGCTACAAGTCTTTACATTAACAATGTTTCTCATTTTTCTATTGGTCGCATTCTCTACTATGATAAATATTTGAAAGAAAAGAATTATTTAAAAAGAGAGGTACATCATGACTTAAAAAACTGGAAACGGTTAGAAGTTACGGTTACTTTTGATGTAACAGACAAACACAACAAAGGTTTTACCCAGTACATGGAGAGCCTTAACTTTATAGATGATTTATATGACATTAATGAGGTTGCACGGTTAGCAAAGATTAAAAACTATGCTACTGATTACCTCACGTATCAAATAAATTCTTTACTGGATAATAGGTTCATGAACAATCATGAGAGTAAGAGACAATTTAACAGCGTTGAGAGTTTGACACGGTTTAAAATGTCGGATTTTAGAAGATATGTTTTAGCAATATAAGGAAAAAATAAATGAAAAAAAAGAAAAACAACTGTAAAGTAAATGTTACGCCAATTTAAGAAAATGTTACAGTTAGACAAAACACTCAATTAGCTATAAATACCTATATTTAGGGGTTTATAATGGATATGCCCCAGTTGTTAACTGTAACGGGGTAACACGCTTTTCTATGGTGTATCTAGGTAAAGAACGGACTTCACAGAACCGTAGACCACACTAACCCCACGGAGTACCTTTTTTATTTTGGTACATAAAATTTTAATTTGGAGTAAGAAAAATGTTAAGCTCAAAAGTTTTTTGTGAACTACTACAGACTAACAGAAAACAGCTACATAGGTATAGGGCTAACGGTATGCCCTCAATTAAAAAAGGTGCGTACTACTTTTATGATATGAATTCCATTCAATGGCTTTTTGATGCTGGAATTAAAAAAGTAAACCCCACAGCAGAAAAGTAAACTTTCTACTAAAAAGTAAACTTCTTTCTGTTCCTACACCTTAGGGAACTGTAAAGGCTTTCATCTTCAAAAGTAAACCACTAAATAAAACTCAAAAATACTCACTTCATGAGGTTCATACTCTGACCCGTATACTAAAAGCCCCCAAAGAACCTAAGGAAAAAATGATTTTTTTAGAGCCAAACCACCCCAAAAACCCTTTTAAATCCTCTTCACATCTTCTTTATCAGGTAAAGAGCCAAAAGGGCTAAAAACGGCTATGGCTCACTACTCATCAACAAAGGGTAAAAATGGTCAAGTGTTACCAAAAAATAAAACTGATACAAAACTAAACACAAAATTAATTTAAATATTTCATTGACTATTAATAATAAAAAAGATAATAGAATGTCAAAATGATACCAAACTTCACAAATAGTTAAAACTTAAAATGTTACTAAAATAAACATAGACTTTTTACACTTTTTTTAATTATTTCTTATATCACCCCGTTGACCTTAACGGGATGATAGTCCAGTACTCTTTTAATTAATATTCTTTTCTCTTTATTTTTTATATCTTATTAGGTATAATACTTCTATGCAATGGACAATTAATTATTATACTGATGAGACTGGTAAACAGCCAGTTAAAGAATGGTTAAAAAATTTAGATGAAAAATTACGTTTAAAAGTTTATCGTTCTTTTGAACTATTGGAAGAGTTCAATCTAAATTTAAAAGCCCCCTATGTTAAGCCATTGGAAGATAAATTATATGAATTGAGAATTAAAGACCAAAAAGGGATTTATAGGGTTATCTATTTCGCCCATACTGGTAAAGAATTTATCATGTTAAATGGTTTTACCAAAAAGACTCAAAAGACCCCTAAAAATGAAATTGAGTTAGCAAAAATTAGAATGAAAAAGGTACTAAACAATGAGTGATTTTAGAAAACAATTAAAAGAAGAACTTAAAGACCCTGAATTTAAAAAAGAGTGGGATAAGTTAGAGCTTAGATATACAGTGATTAAACAGCTTATCAAGATAAGAAATACCTACAACCTTTCACAAGCTCAATTAGCAGAGAAATTAAATACCACACAAGCAGTTATAAGCCGTATTGAGAACGGTACGGTTAATATTGGGATTGATTTTATTGATAAATTGGCTAAAGCTTTTAATAAGCGTGTAGAGATTAACTTAATCTGATTTTTTTAAATCACTATCGAGATGCTTTTTTAAAACATCTTTAAAACATCAAAGCCCATACCACCCCGTTGACCTTAACGGGGTGATAGTCCAATAATTTTAAATCACTATCGAGATAGGATAATAAATATTTAAAATGATTCACTTAGCATCCCGGTACTCTTTTAATTAATATTCTTTTCTCTTTTATTTTTTTCTCTTTTATTTTTTTTATTTTTTATTT
>JAHJJU010000112.1 GCA_018822805.1 bacterium | reverse complement strand
TTTTTTAAAAAAAATAAAATAAAATTATAATTTAATCTTAAAAGCTAAAAAACTAATTATTTCACAAACTTATTTTCGTTATCCTTACTAAGTCTATACTAAAACAAAAAGGAAAAAATATGGCTCTTTTCAAGAGTAATCAAAAAAGTGGAAATGTAACCAAAGTGGTTGAACCAACAAGTAATGCTACTTTTGTATCTCAAGGTCTTGAAGTAACGGGAAACTTCAAAGGAACCGGTTCTGTTCAAATTGAAGGTACACTACATGGAAATATTACTGTTAATTCAGTAGTTATTGGAGAAAGTGGTGTGGTCAATGGTATTATTGATGCAAAGTATATTGTTATTAATGGAAAATTAAACGGAAGTATCATTTGTGATTCTTTAGAAATTATGCAAAATGGTCATGTTTCTAACACTATCAAAGTGAAAAAAATCATCATTTCAGGAAAAGCTGAAGGAGAAATTAATGCTGAAGAAGAAATTAGCATTATGAAGGAAGGTAAAGTAAAAGCCTCACAAATGAGAAGTAAAAAAATTACGGTTAATGGTTCATTTTTAGGAAATGTAACAGCTTCGGAACTCTTAGAGATAGGAGAAAATGGCTCAGTTGAAGGAGAAATCACAGTAAAAAATATTAAAACACATGAGGGTGGAAAACTTGTAGGTTCTATGCATACCTATCAAGAAATTAAAGAAGAGATCAAAAAAGAAGAGATCAAAAAAGAAGAGTCTCCAAAGACTCCAAAAACTTCAAAATAATTCATTTTGAAGTTATAGATCTACTCCATTCCAAAACTCATCAAAATCAAGATTGGTCAAAGCATTTTCATCATCTTGATTTTTTTCCAATAACTTCTCTTGTTCTGTATGGAAGTACAACTCCAAAGCTTCATCGAGCATGGTATTAATATCTTTGTTTAAAAGCTCGGCATAGAGTTCTAAACTCTCTAACTTATTTTGTTTCAATTCCAATCTTATTGTCTTTTCCATTTTTGTCCTTTACTTCTTTTATTTCCCAAACATATAAATCAAATCAGGGAAGAGTACGATAATGAATAACGCCAACAGCTGTAGCCCTATAAAAGGTACCACTCCTCTGTATATCTGCCCCGTTGTCACCAGATTACCGGCTGCCCCTTTGAGGTAAAAGAGTGCAAACCCAAACGGTGGTGTTAAAAATGAAGCTTGCATATTTAAAGCTATCAATATGGCAAACCAAACAGGGTCAATACCAAAAGCATGAGCAATAGGTACTAAAATGGGTACCACCACAAAAGCTATCTCTATAAAGTCTATAAAGAACCCTAAAAGGAATATGACCAACATGGCTATGAGTATAAACATCCACTTATCACCCATATCGTTCGTAAAAAACTCCATTGCCATTACATCACCACCGAGTTCATTAAATACCAAGGAAAAGGCTGTTGCTCCAATAAGTATCATAAATATCATCGAAGTTAATTTTACCGACTCTATCGAAGCATAACGTAAAAGTTCAAACGAAAACTGTCCATTAAACCAAGCCAACAAGAATGCCCCCAACACCCCTATGGCTGCTGACTCCGTTGGACTGGCAATACCTGCAAAAATAGAACCCAAAACAGCGACGATCAAAAGTAAAGGAGGAAAAATAACTTTTAATGCCTCTTTAACAACTTGACTATAATCTTCATCATTGGGAATGGCTGGAGCTACCTCTGTGTTTAAATAGGTATAAATAAGAATATACAAAATATAAAGTCCTATCAAAATCAACCCAGGCACCACAGCAGCCCGAAACAGGTCCCCCACAGACAAATGCATTTGATCCCCCAACACAATCAACACAATAGAAGGGGGAATAATCTGCCCCAAGGTACCCGAAGCAGCAATGGAACCCGTTGCCAATTCAGGGGAATAGTTGTGTTTTAACATCAACGGCAAAGCAATCAAGCTCATCATCACCACCGATGCCCCGACAATCCCTGTACTCGCAGCCAAAATAGCCCCAACCACCACCACAGAGATCGCCAAACCACCTCGAATACCCCCAAAGAGTTTCCCCATCGAAAGGAGTAGATCTTCTGCCATCTTTGATTTTTCAAGAATCAATCCCATTAAAATAAACAACGGAACCGACATCAGCGTCACATTACCCATAATCCCATAGACACGATAGGGCAACATATCGAGTACTTTAATTCCCAACTCATCCGAAATTAACGCAAAAAAAAGTGCCACCCCTGCAAACACAAACGCCACTTGAAAACCACTCATCAGTAAGAGCAGTGTCAATGCAAACATTAACCATAAGGGGTCAATCCAAAAGGCTAAATCTAAAGAAGAGAACGCAAAAAAGAGTCCAATTAAACCCAAATAACTAAAAAATCTCTTTTTCGACTCTAATTTACTGTATGCTTTAACTATTTCAGAGAGTGCTTGTAGCACCAATAAAAAAAACGCTAAAAACAACACCCCTTTAATCAAATATCGATGCGTCAATCCCCCAGGATCACTCGATACCTCATTTTGTAGATAACTCTGTAGCGTCATATCAAAAGCCCCCTGCAAGAAAAAAAGGGAAAAAGGAATAAGCAAAAACAGCATAGAGAAAATCTGAACCATCGCTTTGGTCTGAATAGAATAACGAGAAAAGAAAATATCTACCCGTACATGTTTATCATGTTTGAGTGCATAAGAGAGACCAAATAGAAAAACAATATCAAAAATATGCCACTCTATCTCTTGCAACGCAATAGACCCAGCTGAAAAAAGATAACGCATCATGGCATCATAACCTATTAATAGGGCTAGAACCAGAGCTAAAATGGCTGTTAGGAAGCCTGTTTTTTTGGTTAGGGTATCGATGTAGTAGCTCATTTTTCCTCTTTCTCTTTATTGTTCCCCATCTAATATATCTAACAAATCTTCTTTTGACGGTAAATAGAGCTGATATTTAGAGGCTAAAATTGTTTCATTTTCTTTAGGTAAACTATATTTTACAACAGCATCATTTTTATCAGCACACAGTAAAACACCTATGGTTGGGTTTTCATACGTTTGTTTTTCATTTCTATCATAAAAGTTAACGTACATCTGAAGTTGTCCCATATCTTGATGCGTCAATTTATGTGTCTTTATCTCAAATAATACATGACACTGTAACAAGCGATTATAAAAAACTAAATCAATAAAAAAGTCATCTCCATCAAGATGTATTCTCTGCTGTCTTGATACAAATGAAAATCCATTTCCAAGCTCCAAGAGAAAAGATTGTAGGTTTGTAATAATCGCTTCTTCTAAATCTTTTTCATAGTAGTGACTTTTTTGTTCAAGTCCTAAAAACTCTAAACACATTGGGTCTTTAATAATCTCACTAGGAGAACTTGGTAACTTCTCTTTTTTCGCAACAGCCAAAACATCTTTTTTATCATTGCTTAATAATAGACGCTCATAAAGCGATGAATTTATTTGTCGCTCAAGTTCTCGTCCATTCCAATGACTGTTAACACTTTGAGCTATATAAAACTCTCTTTTTTCTTCATCTGCAATACGAATTAATAGCTTATATTGAAACCAATTCAATTGTGAACGCACTGCGTTCACTTTTGGAAACACTCTGTAAAACTGTAAAAATAGATATAATTGACGATAAGAGTATCCACTTCCATAAAGAGGTTCTATCTCTTTAGAAAGATTTTTAATAAGCTTTTTACCATACGCAGCCCTCTCTTCTCCACCCTGCTCTTCTTCAAATATTCGTTGCCCAATATTCCAATAAAGTGTCACTCTTTGATTATCTACTGTACGAACGACTTTCTCTTTTGCACTGTCTATAATCTGTTTTACATCATTCACTAAAATTTGAATATTTAACACTTCTTTTTTCATAACATACTCCAATTTTTATATGAAGTTATTTTAACATTAAAAAATATTTTTTGTTTAAAAGATGTCAAATTGTCATATTTCCGTAGGGTGCTGTTTTTAACGCACCGTTAAATAAAATTGGCATGAAATAAAATTTCGACGAAAGGCTTAAAATACCGTAGGGGGCGATTGCCATCGTACCAATAATAGGCATAACGAAAAAATCTATTTTGAGCTTTAAACAAATGGTGTGATAGCAATCACCCCCTACAGGGCATAACCCTTGTTCCAAAATTTCAGTTTGAGAATCTGTATTGGAGTTAATCATCTAAATCATCTCCTTTAAGTAGCATATTTATTTTATTGAGTGTCTCTTCATCTACTTCTCTTTGAGTACTTATCTCTTTTCCGTTTTCTATGGTGTGGAGTTTGTTGTTTCTTATATAAAGAGGCTTATTATTATTTTGACAATGCTCTTTTATATAAAAGAATATTTGATAGTTTTCATCGTATGCTCTAAATAAAGTTTTTATATTAAGTTTGAATAAAAAATAGTTGAATTTAGAGTCATTTGTAATCTGATATAATCGTTCAAATGCAGTAAAGTTTTTATTTACAAAAACTATTAAAGAATTTAATGATTTTTCTTGTACTCTAGGGTCTATACATTCTATTATAAAATAAAACACTCCATCTATAATTTTATTATCACATCTATTCAAAGATAGTAAATAGTGAATAGTTATTCTATTCCAAAAATGATTTTTTAACTTAAAAAGAGTTATTACAAAATCTATAAATTCTTCATTCTCTGTATTTAAATTTAATGGAAACTTTTTAATATCATTTTTAATAAAGTAATTTTTAACCTCGAGAAATTCCTGTTTCTCTTGAACGACTCCTTCCAACTGTATAAAAAAAGATTCAATATCTTCTTTTATAACACATCTATGATTCTCAAACTCTTCCAAGTATAATTTAGCTAAGTAATATTCAGCATTCTCAATAGGACTTGAAAAATATCCCTTATCTTCTGCTAATTTTATAGCTTCTGAAAAAGATAATGATTTTTGCCAATATTCAGAATCTTCTTTACTCATATTATAATTTGGTAAGTACGTAAAAATTTTAGATTTAAGAATAAATATATTTGGATTTGTATTCAAATCTTTATCTTTTAATACTTCGATTAAAAGATTTTTTATATTGATATTCTGTACTTTATATAATAAAGAATTGACAATTAAGCCTTTAGTCCAAATATTACTATTACCTTTTAAAAAATTGATAATTCTTATTTGATATTTTTTGAATAGACCATTCTTATTGAGAAATTCTTGAATGGCTGTTATTAATAAATTTAGTGTATAAACTTCTACTAAATCCCTAGGCTCACTCTCAATCTCCCCAAGTAAAAACTCCTTATCCTTAATCAACCCACCCAAAAAAGCAAAAAACATCTGCATATGAGGATAAAACTTCCAATCCCGTATAATCTCACTCTGTTCTTCTTGTGAGAGGTTAGAGACATAAAGAGCAGAAAAATACTCTTGAAAAGTTAAGTGAGGAAACTCAAAGTAATTGTCTAACAAATCTTTCTCTTTAACATCTGATTTTAAAAAGCCTGAATAGATAACATTCTCTTCAAAAAAATCAATATCTTCAACAGCATCTTCTATTAAATATCCATCAAAAAGAATTTTTTGTTTTATAAGTCCTTCAAAAGCTATTTTTCCAAGATATTCTTTAATTTTTTTTCTATTTTTACGTTTGAAAACTCGCTCATCATCTTTAGACGCAGAATATTTATTTAACATATCTTCAATAACTTTACTATAAAGCTCTGTCATAGTTAAAGAGTTAGTAAATTCCTCTTTCTCCCATAAAGAACAAATCATCTCCAACATCAATGGGATATAAGCAATATGTTTAATACTGATATTACTTTGTAGATAATTCTTTAAAGACTGAGATTTTTGATTATCTTCATCAAAAAAATTGTCTATATAATTATCTACATTCTCATCAGTAAAACCAATCGTCTCAAACTGTTCATCAACTCTAAAATCATTTTTCTGATACCCATAAGGACGAGTAGTTATGACATAGTGGGTTAAAGCATACTTATCTATCTCAACTCTTAAAAGCTTTTTTCTATCAGAATCTAACTCATCATATCCATCAAATAAAAAAAGCATTTTAGTAGAAGCTATATCTATGGTCAATTTCTCACTATCACGACTATAGTAATAATCTTGTATTGCTCCTTTAATACCATCATTTTCCCATTCTCGTAAAGGAATATAAACTACATATTCAAACTCTTGATAAAGCTCTTCTTTTGCCCACCTATAAGCAATGTATTTACAAAGTGTCGTTTTTCCTATTCCTGCTTTTCCATAAATGAGAGATTTTTTCGATGTATCGATTAAGTCTTTAATCTTTATAGGTTCTTTTGGTTTATGTATCTCTTCGTAAGAACTTAAAAAGACTTCTCTGGAAATCAGTTTATTATTTTCTTTGTCTTCTTTTTTATCTTTGATAATGGCTAGATTTATAAAGATTTTATCTATGGGTTTTGGTATATTCGTGGTTAATAGAGAAATAGTATCAAATTTCTTAAGATAAGTATTCTTTAAAGTAGCAGAGGTCAGAATAGTACTATCAAGAAATGTAACCCCTGTAATTTTAATAATTTGGTCATTATTTAGTGTAAAAAGTATGTTTTCCAAATCTTTAGCTGTTATAAACTTTGCTTCAACTAGATTATTATCTTCTTTTATCTGTTTTAAAAGTTGTTCAGAATCAGGATTTACTCCTTTATATTTATCATTAACTACAAAATAGAACTCTCTAACATTTGACCATTGCTCAATTAAACCATTAAAGTCAGTTTTTATCTTTTTAATAACATCAGGATAGGATTTTCTAATATCTTCAGGAGCATAAACTTGATAAAAAATACCTCTACTTTCTATATAACCATCATTCTTTCTATCACCAATATTCCCCCAAGGTTTAATAGACCTAAAATCAAGTTCTTTATAATTCATAATCTCTGTGAATAAATCTTCAAAAGCTTGTTTATCTGATTTTAAAATTCTATTTTCAAAAAATACTCTGGCTTGTGCTTTTTGATTGTCTGTCATTTAATTATTTTCCCTTTATTCAAAGACACCTAAGCCTTTCGGCGAAACTTCTCTTTTATTCAAACTTTTACTAATGGTGCGTTGGAAACAGCACCCTACCTACAACACTTCAACAACTTCTTATCAAATGTCTTAACCTCATACTCATCTTTCAAAGCACATAAATACCCATCAACAAAATCAATATTGTTCTCTTCATAATACTTCAATGCTAATAGAACATTAGATTTTTGAGCAACCATAGCAATATTACTTTGTAACAAAAAAGAAGAGACTGCACCTACTAAGTCTGACTTGGTAACCTTATAAACTTTTTCTAATACATAAACAACTTCGGCTACTACTTCATTTAAAACCATGCAACTGTTATTGTTAATTGTCTCTTTTGCTATCGTGAACATCTCTTCATTGTCTTTGAGTAGGTAGCGTAGTATATAGTTTGCATCAAGGAGTATCATACTCTATATTTCTCCTCGATATGCTCTTTCCAACCTCGATTCTCATTTTCGATTAAAGAGGGATTGGCATATTTATTAAGTGATCCAGCAATATTTTCAGCATCTTCTTCTCTTTTCGCCTGACTATTTATTAACTCTTGAATAAAATAGGCATATTTATTATCAATAAAATACCCTTTTACTTGATTACGCTTTTTATCAATAATCTCAACAATATCAAAATTGTCAAGTTTATGTAGATTACGCTGTATATCAGAAATTGATAACTGTTGCATGCTCTATCCTTTTCATATATGTTTTCATATATTATATTGTAAATAGGATTTTATGTCAATCCATCTATATAAAACTCGGTGCATCATTAGCAAACAGAATCAAATCTCCAGCTTGTGTTTGCTCTATCAACATCTCTTGCATTTTATCTTTGCTTTCTAGTTTTACGAGTTTACTTGCATCTACATTTTCTTGGAAAATACGGTAGTTTAAATCCCCTGTAAGTACCACTACATCAAAGACCTCATCAGCTCTTTTGGCAACTTGTACATTAAACGCATCGTCAACTTCTACTAAACCAGGGGTTATGAGTACTTTTCTTCCTGCATAGGTAGAGGCTAAATTAAACCCTTCGAGCATTCCATCAATGTTACCATTAAAACTGTCATCGATAATAACTTTTCCACCTGCATCCATACGCTGTAATCGGTGTGGTGTGGCTTCTAAAGTATTAAGCTGTTTTTTAATGGTCTCTTCATCCACATCTAAAGCTCGTGCTACTTTAATGGCTGCTGCAATGTTCATTGCGTTAAATGCACCTAAAATATTCGCATGATACTCATTACCATCCATTTCAAAATCTAAGCCATCGAGTGTTGCTCTAATATTTGAAATCTCTTTTCCAAAACTGTGTACATGTTTAATTGGTTGCAATTTGGCACTCTCATGAACCCATGCCTCTTTGAGTCGCTCCGATGAAAGAATCTCCATTTTAGTATTTCTAATGTTCTCTAATGTTTTAAAATACTCAATATGTGCAGGACCAATTTTTCCAACCACAGCCAAATGAGGATTAACAAATTTAGAAATTTCAGCAATGTCCCCTGCTCCTCTAGCTCCCATCTCAACCACATACACTTCGGTATCGTCTGGAAGGTCATCGTTAATATCTTTAAGCACTCCACCAAAGGTATTGACCGAGCGTGGCGTGGCATAGACATTGTATTTCGCTGATACTATGTGAGCAATATAGTTTTTAATACTGGTCTTACCATAACTGGCCGTTACACCAACAACCACCATGTTGTTCATACTCTCAAGTTTCTTTTCAGCCTTATTTTGAAATCCTAAAAAAAGCATCTTTTCCATCATAGCCGAAACCAAATAAGCAAAGAGAAGAGGAATCAAAACCAATAAAATATCAAATTTTATAATGTATTTCATCATCACTAAAAAGAGTGTAAAAAATACCAATGCAGCAAAAAAACGTTTGACGCGACCTGTAAAAACCAAAGGTTTATCTTGTTCTTTTCTCCATGTATAGAGCATGATGATATACGCCAATGAAACAACAATACTAAAGTTCGTATATTTACTCACAAAAAAGTAAGCCAAAAGTGGCACTAAAAAATAGACCAAATGCCACCATGTTTTAGTGTGGTGAAAAAGTACTCTTTCTAATTTGTACGAGTACCACTGCATGTTGGTCATAAAATAATAGCCCA
Source organism: bacterium (assembly GCA_018822805.1). Lineage (GTDB taxonomy): Bacteria > Campylobacterota > Campylobacteria > Campylobacterales > Sulfurovaceae > UBA1140. The sequence continues at coordinate 13,543 of JAHJJU010000112.1, read as the reverse complement.
ATGCCATTACAAAAAGTATGTTTGAAAGTATATTTACAAGTTCCATCTTAGTTATCCTCTATTTTTTATATCTTGTTCAATCTTATTGGCAATAAATGTTGCATGCTTTAAAAAGAAAAAATGATCCCCTTCTAATGGATAAAGCTCACTGTTCTCTATAAGCCCGGCTATTTTCTCACCTGTGTAAAGTGGTGTTGCCGTGTCATCAATACCCCAAAAACAAAGGGCTCTACTTTTAGACTTTGAAAATTCAACTTCAAAATCTTCATCCACCACATTTTTAAAAGTCTCATACATCTCATGACTCATCCCTTGAGCATCGGGGGCTACAAAGAGTTCTCTTATTTTAGAAAAGCCTAAAGGTTTAAGCAGTTTAAAAGTAGCAATTTTGACTTTGATTGACCACGGTTTAACGGTTACAATTCCAGCTGAAGAGAGCAAAACCAAATAAGGAGGATTAAGCAGTGTTGCCACTTTTCCACCAAAAGAGTGTCCCATAATAATAGTAGGTTTTATTGCTAAAGCTTCTAAAAAAAGTTGTACGATTGCTCCATAATCTTTGGTCGTTAAAATCATTTCATTGGCACTGGCACCAAACCCCGGCATGTCTAAATAGATATGTTTATAATTTTGAAACTCTTTTGAAAAGGCTTGTTTCATAATCTCTTTATTGCTTCCCCAACCATGAAGAATAAGTATGCTCTCTTTTACACTAGGATTAACCATTTCATAACTTAGTTTAAATGGTTTATCATTATATATAATCTCTTTTACTGCCATGCTCTCACTTTTAAATTTAAAATTATTCTATCATAAATCAATCATAAGTAGGATGAATTTTTAGCGTTTTATACTGTTCAATAAATAAACGCTCTCTTTTTAAATCACTAGAATTTTTAATCGACTTCTCCAATGCTTTATAACGATTTAAAGAGACAAAAAACTCTCTATTTTTTGGAAGATAAGAAATAAACAATTTCTCAATCAATGCACCACGTGCCAGCAATGAGAGTACATATTCAGCTTTTATATTTTGAGTTCTATTTTCATTTAGAACCATACCCTCCGATGAAACCCACTGTCTACAACCACTCGATAAATTATTTAAATATTTCAACAAAAGAACAGAATACAAAACATCATGTTTTGCTTTCTGTCCAGTCACTTCTAAATGATTCCAATAACGTCGATCCCCACACATTGCAAGATAAGAGTCATCTTGTAAAATCTTTCTAAAATCTTGGATTTGATTTGGATGCCAAATCATTTTTCCTTCATGACGATAAACGGAATGTAATGCCTTTTTTTCCCAAGGAAAAGCATCAAGCGTTTCAATTAACGTTCGTATATCTCCCCGTTTAACATGAGTATCTGAAAAAATCTTTCTATTATTTACCTCTTGAATGGGCTGTTCTGATTCTTCTATTTCCGGAATATAATTCTTATTTACATTAGGCTCAGTCTTACTACAACCTATAAAAAAAATTATTGCACCCATAACAATACCTATACTTTTTTTCATTCTAATCCTTTTGCACACACGAAAGCCGTAGAGAATGCCCACTGAAAGTTATAGCCACCAAGTTCTCCGGTTACATCCAAAACCTCACCTAAAAAGTAAAGATTTTCTACCTTTCTACTCATCATAGATCCTGCATCAATCTCATCGGTAGTAACACCCCCTTTGGTTACCTCTGCTTTAGAGTATCCAAAAGTACCGGCAGGGGCAAAACTATAAGACTTTAATTGTTCTAGTTTTTTCCACGCTTCACGGTTTAAACTGTTGGCTGCTTTATCTTCTATGTTTAAGGCTTGTAAAAATGTTTTTGCAACGCGACTTGGCAATCCCAATGTACGACTTACATGTTTTTTAGATGATTTTAACATAGCTAAATTAACAGTTGGCAAAAAGTCGATGGTTATTTTCCCTTTTTCCCAATACAAAGAAGCGTCCAACACAGCTGGACCCGAAATTCCTTTATGAGCAAAAAGCAGTGCTTCTTCTATCACTTTATGACCAATTATAATTCTAACATCAAGAGCAATGCCACTCAACGATTTAAAAAAGAACTGTTCAGGCTGTACCGTAAAACCAACCAAACCTGCTGTTAAAGTATTTACTTTATGATCAAATGATTTTGCAATATCATACCCTATACTTGTCGCACCAATTTTAGGAAAACTCAACCCTCCAGAAGCCACCACTACTTTTGAAGCATGGATTTTTCCTTTATTGGTGGTGATTTCAAAAAGTTCTCCATTTTTTTCTACTTTTTGAACAGCTGTTTCAAGTTGAAAAACTTTAGAGGAAATCTCTCTTCTCAATATATCAATTACTTCTTTAGCTGAATTTTCACAAAAATACTGCTGATGTTTTCGAACTACAGGTTTTAGCCCTCTCTTAGCAAACCATGCAAGCACATCATTTTGATCAAAACGTTTGATAACATTACGAATAAAACGCTGATTTCCTAAATAGTTACTGGGTTTTACTTTTCCATTGGTGATGTTGCATTTTCCACCACCGGATACTAAAATCTTAGAACCTATTTTACTGTTGTTGTCGATGACAACGATGTTTTTTTCTTCAAGTAAGGCTGCTAACATCAAGCCACTTGCACCTGCCCCTATGATGGCAATATCTACTTCTTTTTTCATAAGCGAATTATAGCATATTAAATCAATTCCAAAACTTCTCCAAAAGGAACATCAACCCGTTCAGGCATCACCCACAGTACATCAATCAATGGTTCATAAGAAGGAAATGTCCCCTTCCCATCGGTAAAATAAATCAAAAATTTAAAATCTTCATTTTCATCTAACACATGTTCAAAAACAGGACGAAAATCGGTTCCCCCTCCTCCTTTAAGTGTCGGCTCCAACGGCTCCATCGGTGTGAGTCGTTGTATGTTCCCAATCGCTGCATCACACTCTATGAGCTCTATTAGATAGTGTGTAAAAACCTGTATTATCTCATAGAGTTCAGCCAAGAAAAGCTTTAATAGTTCATCATCAATCGAAGCCGAAGTGTCTATGGCTACCACAATCTTAAGTTCTTCTCCATAAATCGAAGGCAAGGCAATACCCCGATATAAATGTTTTTTAGAAGGTGGAAACATTTTATAATCACTCTTAGCATGAGCATTGACATATCGGTACAACTCATCTCGCCAAGCAATTTTAGACGCTGTTTTTGACTCCACAAATCGCTCTATCCCTTTGGGTAGATCTCCATGTTTCTCTAGCTTTATATTCAACTGTTCAAGCAAAAGTTCATACTCCTCTTGTGCCAACAACGCTTCTGGAATCTCCTCTTCACTCATCTGCTCAGTTTGTTGCTCTTGTTCATCTAAAGGCTCATCATTCTCTTGTAAATCAAGTTCACCCAACAATATGGTATAAATCTGTTCAGCATAAAGCATCTCAAACCGAGAAGCATAGTTCGCCATCGGTGGCAACATAAACCCATTCTCCACCAGCAAATCATTAATGGCATAGTCACTTGCCAAATTCCAAATAGAAGAGACCTTGTTCTGCCCCCTATCAGTATGAAACAGAGCTTGATGCATCGCTGCATTGGCTAAAAGCGTACTGACCTCATTGACCGTCAAGACTTCTAAATACTCATCGTTGTACTCCAAAGCATCCCCTAAATTTCTAATGGAAGCGATATTATTGTTAATGCGTAAATCTAATGAGGTAATGAGTGTTCCGAAGTAGGGATTTTCTAGCATGAGTTTTGTTTTGGCTTGTTCTACTTTTTCATTGGTGATTATTTTTACGTCTTTTGGTATCATATTAATTCCTTAATTTCCGTAGGTCGGACTGCCCTCTGTCCGACACCAAACGGCATACAATCATGTTTAAACTTCAATAATAGAAGTTTGAATATAAAGAAGTTATATAAAAGTTAATTTTATGCATGTTATTGTCGGACAGAGGGCAGTCCGACCTACATGTTTTTATATTCCTAATCACTACACCAACAAATAAGCAAACTCCTCAACCCAATCTTCCCAAACACCTGAACCCTCTACATTAATGCCATTTTGTTGCATGTCTTTGACCAACATGACCGAAAACTCTTTAGGCAGTTCGAGTGAAAATTTCAGAGCATTGTCTACTTTGCTTTTGCTCTCTTCTTGTCGAATGTTGGTGACAATTCCAGCTATCAGAGCAAATAATACTTGCGAATCACCTTCAACCTCAACCTCTTCACCTGCTAACAGTGCATCAATATCAGGCAGACGATTCATAACCTTTCTAAAACTTATAAAAGCTGTCGCACTCTCAGACCCTATGGCTCCACTCATGGTCTCTAATAGTAGGGTATTCTCTATACCTGAAGCTAAGATTTTATCGACATACTCCCATGAACGTGGTGTGGGGAATGACTTCTGATTTTTAGAGGGGTCAAAGTCAAAAAGCTTGGTACTGTCATAATGTAAAAATGCAATGATAGAACCATCAATGCCATTATTGTACGCCCATATCTTCCAGTCGTCAAAGCTCACTTCCATGCTCAAATGCACAAAACGGTTTGCCAAAGGTGGTGGCATACGATAAACAACCCCACGGTCACTTTCGTTGTTTCCAGCTGCGACAATGCTCCACCCCTTTGGTAATTCATAATCCCCTACTTTTCTATCGAGTACCAACTGATAGGCTGAGGCTTGAACCGATGGTGGGGCTGTATTGATTTCATCTAAAAATAGAATCCCTTTTGAATGGGGAACTTTGGGTAAAAAATTTGGCGATGCCCAAACGGCTTCATTGTTCTCTTTATCAAAGAAAGGAATTCCTTTTAAATCGGTTGGATCAAGCAAAGAAAGACGTAAGTCGACAAACTCCAAGCCTTTATCTTTAGCTATCTGTTTAATAATCGACGACTTTCCAATTCCTGGACTTCCCCATACAAACACGGGAATTTGGCTCTCTATGAGTTTGTCTAAACTCTTTTTTATCTCTAATGCTTTCATCTATATATCCCTCGTATTTTAATACCGATCATCACTTCTCATTCCAACGTGTGCAGAGTTGACACTCGCTAAATAGGTTTGGTTTTGTGTCATGAGCATAATCAATTCAGAGTCCAATGCAAACTGTTCCAAATAGCTCAATTCTACTGATGGATTTAAGGCTAAAGAGCGATTAATATCGTGTTCGTTTTGTTCACACAACGCTTTAAGTAACGCTTTGGGTGTTGATGGATTGGCTGCTAAATTCTTAATGACCTCTGCATTTTCACTCACGTAAAACTTCTCTATTAACTCTACAGCTAAATTGGGATTTGTACTTAATGGTAATATAATCTCATCTGTGTAATTTTTATAGAGAGCAGTAAGCAGTTGGGTATTAACAAGTCTGTTTGAAGCCAAAGCATAATCTAAGGCTTTGTCCACTCCTATCAGATTCTCGACTACCTCGTCTATAGACCTGTTTTCGCCCATAAGTGCCAAAACATCTGAATGTAACTTTGCTTCTAAGATATGCTCTAAACGCTCTGCTGTAATCTTTTGAAAGGTTAGCAGTGACCTTACTACCTCATCATCAACTTTTAATAGTTCAATAAAGAGTTTATCATCTAAACCATCATTTTGCGTCAACATCAGCTTGGTCACCTCATCAGCCTTTTGGAAAATCAGCTCTTGAGCATCAACGTTTATGGCATTGTTAGAAGCTAAAAAACTGTTGATTCTATCGTCGTTAAAACTGAGTAAATATCGAATACTTTCATGAGAAATGTTAGGATTTAACGCCACAATTTCCCGTAGATTTTTAGGACGTAAATCTTCTTTCCGACTCTGTTTTATCTCATGATTTGGCATCGTTAACATCGCATCTATTATATCAGCTGTTTTGGCATCACGAGCAATATTCGAGAGGGTAATGGGCGAATAAACCATCGCAGGGTCACGAAAACCATCAGGTCTAAAAAAACGTTGTACAAAAGAGATGGTGGTATTACGATTGTCATCGTTTTCATACACACCGTCTGTTCCCCAATCGTACATTTTAAAAAGTTTTAAGTAGACCTCATCCGAAAAAGCTTCATTATTAAGCAATCGTTTAAGTCGTTCTTGGTCATTAGAGAGTTTTAGGGACATCATCAAAGTATTGGGTTTAATGTGCGTGGTATAAAACTCTTCAAACTGCATCAAACGCAGTTCAGGGATTTTGGCATCATATAAATCGTACGAAGTCTGCTCTTCTAAAGGGGTTAACATGGTACTTAAAACTACCAATGCGACCTCTTGTCCCGTATATTTGTCGGCATAGTTCATGCCCTTGTCTTCTAAAAAGTTTGTTAACTCTTCAGGAGTAAAGTTGGTGACACGCCCTAAAAAAAGAACCGTACCACCTTGATTTTTTTCTATTATATTTTCTATGTTCATCTATCAATCCTAGTAACCTGAGTTCGACGGAATATGATATCTAAAAAAGACTAAATTAGTCCTATTTAAAGCCAATTACTCTAAATGAAAATATACCAACATATTGATACAATACACCCACTAAGAATAAGAGAGATAATAAAATGAAACGACGAGATTTTTTAACCACCTCTGCACTGAGTTTGGGTGCTTTAAGTTTGAGTGGCTGCTACAAAGAAGAGAATAAAAAAAATATTAATGTTAATCGTGGAAAAAAAGTAACCCTTAAACTGGCAACTTCTTGGCCTGCTCATTTTCCCATTATGGGAACAGGCGTTGATAATTTTGCTAAACGTTGTGGTGAGCTTAGTGGTGGAAGTTTAGAAATTAAAGTTTATCCTAAAAATATCTTGGTTCCTGCCCTGCAAGTGTTTGATACCACTTCTGCTGCACAGATTGATGCTTTTCACTCAGGGGTCTACTACTGGAAAGGTAAAAACTCAGCTTTTTCTATCTTTGGAGGAATGCCCTTAGGTCTGACCAGCGAAGAGATGATAACATGGATGAAATTTGCCGGAGGCATGGAGCTTTGGCGTGAGCTGTATGGTAAATTTAACCTTTACCCTCTTATCGGTGGAAGTACAGGTCCACAAATGGGGGGATGGTTTAAAAAAGAAATCAACTCTTTGGCTGACTTAAAAGGTCTTAAGATGAGAATTCCCGGTCTTGGAGGTGAAGTCATGCAGAAGTTAGGAGTGAATCCTATTTTACTTCCTGCCGGTGAAATCTTTACCTCTTTAGAGCGTGGAACCATCGATGCTACCGAATGGGTAGGCCCTGCACTAGACAGAATGATGGGTTTCGATAAAGCTGCTGACTACTACTATACAGGGTGGCATGAACCCGGTTCTATCTTAGAGATTACCTTTAATAAAAATCGCTGGGAAAAGCTAAGCTCTGAACATCAAGCCATTCTCACAGCTGCTACCGAAGAGATGACAGGAACCATGGTTCAAGAGTTCCGTTATAAAAATGCTAAAGCCCTACAAGAGTTACCGAAAAATGTACAAATCAAAACCTTTCCAAAAGACATGATGGATGCAGCCAAAGTAGCTTTATCAGAAGTATTAGAGTCAGAATCTAAGAACAATGAAGACTTTAAACGGGTCTTAGAAAGCTATAATAATTTTTCAAAACTAAACAAATCTTGGGACGAAATTAGCACAAAAAACTTCCTCAATATAAGAAGTTGATGTTGTTGCTAATATAGCCATTTTTTTAAATAATCAATGTATAATTTTGAAAAACTATAAAGGAATGTAAATGTCGAAAAAAACCCTAATTATTGGTGCTGGTGGCGTTGGAAATGTTGTTGCATTTAAATGTGCAATGAATACAGAAACTTTTGGAGAGATAACCCTAGCCAGTCGGACATTAAGTAAATGTGATGCCATTGCTCAAAATATTAAAGATAAAATTTCTGTAGAGATTAAAACAGCCACGGTTGATGCTGACTCGGTTCCTGAACTCGTAGCATTTTTTAAAGAATTACAACCTGATATCGTTATAAATGTTGCCCTACCATACCAAGATTTAACCATTATGGATGCTTGTACCGAGTGTGGCATTGACTACTTGGACACAGCCAACTATGAACACCCGGACACGGCAAAGTTTGAATACAAAGAGCAGTGGGCAAGAGATGAACAGTTTAAAGAAGCTAATATTATGGGGCTTTTAGGTTCAGGTTTTGACCCTGGGGTTACCAATGTCTTTTGTGCCTATGCACAAAAACACTACTTTGATGAAATTCATACCATAGACATTCTCGACTGTAATGCCGGTGATCATGGCTACCCATTTGCAACCAACTTTAACCCGGAGATTAATCTACGTGAAGTTTCATCAAAAGGACGTTACTGGCAAAAAAATGATAATGGTGAAGGGGAATGGATAGAGACAGAACCAATGGAGATTATGCAAGTATGGGACTATCCTGAAGTAGGACCAAAAGATAGCTATTTACTTTATCATGAAGAGATGGAATCATTGGTCAAACACATTAAAGGGTTAAAACGTATCCGTTTCTTTATGACCTTCGGACAAAGTTACTTAACTCATATGAAATGTTTAGAAAATGTTGGGATGTTAGGAATCAAAGAGGTGGAGCATAAAGGAATGAAAATTGTTCCTATGGAATTTTTGGCTACCCTACTTCCTGATCCGGCTTCTTTAGGACCACGAACCAAAGGTAAAACAAACATTGGTATTTATGCCAAAGGTATTAAAAATGGTGAAGAAAAAACACTTTATATCTACCAAGTCTCTGATCATGAAGCTTGTTATGCAGAGGTAATGAGCCAAGGGGTGTCGTATACTACCGGTGTACCGGCAATGATAGGTGCAAAACTAATGTTAGAAGGGAAATGGCAAGGAGAAGGTGTCTTTAATATGGAAGAGTTTGATCCGGATCCATTTATGGAAGAGTTAAATGTTCAAGGATTACCTTGGAAAATCATAGAAAACTATTAAAATAAACTTAATTTTTTAATTTAAATTTAATTATTAATTCCTTATAATAAGAATGTTTAAATAACTCTATTTATAAGGATGTAGTATGAAATATAAAACTATTTTTTTGGCTCCGATTTTTTATGTGTTATCAACATTTATAACAACGGCACTAACCATGTACGTTGTATCAAAACTAACCAACATATTTATATAAAAAGCGTTAGAGTTTTAACGCCCTACTCACTTAAACGAACAATATTTGCACCTAAGGCAGAGAGTTTACCCTCTAAATTATCGTACCCTCTATCAAGATGATAGATACGGTGAACATTGGTCACGCCATTGGCTACTAAACCAGCCAATACCAATGCAGAACTTGCTCGTAAATCAGTTGCCATGACATCTGCACCATTAAGTTCTGCCACAGGATTAACAGCTGCAATATTCCCTTTTAACCAAATGTCTGCACCCAGACGATTCAATTCAGATACATGCATGAATCGGTTTTCAAAAAGTCGCTCTTCTATAACACTTTCACCGATTGCCATGGTTGCTACTGCCATAAATTGTGCTTGCATATCGGTTGGAAAACCCGGATACTCTGTTGTAATTAAACTAACAGGTTTTAAACGTTCAGTACCCTTAATGGTGATATTTGTACCGTCAAAGACAAAAGAGCATCCCATTCCTTCCAACTTGTCAATAGAAGCTGCAATATGATTAGCATTTACTTTTTCAAGCATAATGGTTGACCCTGTGATTGCAGCTGCACAAAGGTAAGTTCCAGCTTCTATTCTATCCGGAATAATCTCTACATCTTTAAAGGTTAAAGGTTTTTGACCTGTACCTTCTATAATAATCTCACTGGTTCCTATACCTTCAATTTTAACACCTGCATCAGCAATCATTTCACAAAGTTGTACAATTTCAGGCTCTTTAGCTGCATTAACAATTTTGGTTGTTCCATGAGCTAATGCTGCAGCCATAATGGTATTTTCAGTTCCACCAACGGTAATTTTATCAAAAACTATTTTTGCACCTTGCAGACCATTTGGTGCTTCTGCTCTTACATATCCACCTTTAATCTCAATCTTTGCTCCCATAGCTTCTAATGCTTTTAGGTGTAAATCAATCGGTCGTTGACCAATGGCACAACCACCGGGAAGGCTCACTTCACATTCACCAAAACGTGCCAAGAGAGGTCCTAAAACCAAAATAGACGCTCTCATTTGAGAAACAATTTCATAAACAGCTTTGGTTGAGTTCATGGTACCATTATTAATCTCTGCTACGGTATTGTTATGCTCTACCGTTCCACCCAAGATCTTTAAAAGTTTAAGTAAAGTACGAATGTCAACGACATTTGGAAGGTTGGTTAACTTAACCGGTTTATCTGAAAGAATGGTTGCTGCTATGACCGGTAACGCAGAGTTTTTTGCACCGGAAATCTGAATAGAACCACTTAATTTGGTTCCACCTGTTATTTGTAAATAATCCATATTTTATTATATCCATTTAATTTTTTCTAGCACAATTTTATCTAAATTAAGTTAAGTATAGTATATAATATTAATAAATACTAACGAGACTTTATAGAGAAAGGAGAAGGTCGTGACCACAATAGAGAAGCTAGACACCCTACTTGACCAAGTAGAAGAAAAACTAAAAAACCTACGTCATGAAAATAAATCAAGTCATGACCTACGACAAGAAAATTTACAAAAAATTCAAAAACTTTATAACACATTAGAGATTTCTCAAAAACATGCTGACTTTTCCAGTATATTTGACTATAAAGCAATGAACCTTTCAGGGTTTGGTCTTAAAAATGAAGACTTTGCAGAGATTCGTGAAGGGAAATATGTTCAAATTATTGCCATTGCTTATGATCTCAATAGTAAAGGTAAACGCGTGGCTAAAAACTCTTCACTCGGATACTTTGGAAAAGCTGAAAAAATTACGCCTCAACTTAAAAATGACATTATTGAATTTGTCTTAAGGTGGCGTTATGAAAAGGCTTTTGGACACACTGAACATTATCAACACCTCCTCTCTAAACTTCACTAATTAAACCCAATATCTCAACAAAAATAAACGTATTTTTAGATAAAGTTTGACAATAATATTTAAAGGAAATAGATGCAAATTAACTTAACACCTGAAGCGCTCCTATCTCAATTAGGATACACACAAACAGAGCAATCTCTTGAACAGATGAAAAAAACCATCCAAAATACAGAAGGTTTTGAAAACTTTTCAAAACACATCTTAGCACTACATGATCAACTGGCACATATTAAAGGGTTTATTGCCCTGTCCAATTCACAAAATGTTTTTAAAATCAAATGCAGTGAAGATGTATCCGAAGAGATTAAAGAAGAGTTCAAAAACCTTGTCGAAAACTGGTCAACAAAATATAAAGTAGAACTTCAAAAAGTAGCCAATAAACCAACCTACTACATTATTGGTCATCACTAATTAATGCCACTTACTACGCTTAATGAGGAGCAGCTCAGTGCTGCTACTGCACCCATGGGGAATAATCTGATTATTGCTTCTGCCGGTACGGGAAAAACATCAACCATTGTTGGGCGTATCGCACATCTGCTTCATAATGGAACAGACCCTTCTAAAATACTTCTTTTAACCTTCACCAACAAAGCAGCCGGAGAGATGCTGGCACGTGTAGGGCGTTATTTTCCTGCCAAAGTGGTCAACAGCATTGAGTCAGGAACCTTTCATGCTGTCAGTTACCGATGGTTAAAAGAAATGAATGCCGGCATAACACTCAAACAACCCGGTGAACTCAAAACATTGTTTAGGTCGGTTTATGAAAAGCGTCAACTAAAACGACTAAATCTCGATACCGAAGCCTTTTCAGCCACTTATTTATATGAACAATACAGTCTTTATCAAAATGCATCATTGGATGGTTTTGATGTTTGGTTTCTTGAAAAATATCCTGATCACAAACCTTTAATAGATATTTATATGAACATCATCGATGAGTTTGAAGAGACCAAAGAAAAGTATGGTTTTGTCTCCTTTAATGACCTTCTTTTAAAAATGAGAAGTCATCTTTTGGAACATGGACGAGAGCTTGTCGAAGTACTGGTTGACGAATACCAAGACACCAATACCTTACAAAGTGCATTGGTCGATGCCATGAGACCCAATTCACTCTTTTGTGTAGGTGACTATGACCAAAGTATCTACGCCTTTAATGGAGCAAATATTCAAAATATTGCAACCTTTGGTACACGCTATAAAGATGCTACAGTATTTACTTTAGATAAAAATTATCGCTCTTCGGCCAGTATTCTCTCTTTGGCAAACAGGGTTATAGAACGAAATGAACGGATTTATCCTAAAAAATTGGTGGTCACCAAAACAGGAAAAAATCAACCCCCTAAACTTCTGATGTACAATGAGCTCTTTGACCAGTACCAATCCATAGCACGAACCATTAAACAGACCTACACACCCACTAAAGATATAGCTGTAATCTTTAGAAATAATGCCTCTGCCGATGGGATAGAAGCGAGTTTAAGAGAAATGGGAATTGCCTCAAAACGAAAAGGTGGAAACAGTTTTTTTGAAGCCAAAGAGGTGAAATTTCTACTTGATGTCTGCTCCTTAATTGTCAATCCAAAAGATATGATGGCATTCATTCATATTTTTGAATATGGAAAAGGAATCGGTTCGGCTTTAGCCAAAGAGATGTTTGAATGTTTCATTCACTTTGGAGAAGGTAACTTGTTTGTAGGTCTAATGCACCCAAGAGTTTTTAACCTACCTAAACTCAATCCGAACAAAAACATGCAATTGGGTCTTTTTGATGATGACAATGAAATAGGCTCTATTACCCGTTTCTCACACATTCCCTTAGACGAAAAGATTCGATCTCACCCAATTTTAAAACACCCTAAACTTACAGCTGATGGTTTACAGTTTTTTAAGATGTATCATGAGTTTCTTCGTTCTATCAATACGGTTAAACAACCTAAAACGCTCTTAATCAAACTCATAGAGTCACCACTCTATCAGTTCATCGTTGAACTCTTAGCCACCCATAGAGGAAGACTCAAATCAGGTGAAATAGACAATGAGAAAAAAGCTTTAGCCAAAGAACGTATTGCTAGAAAAGCCAGACTCTTAACCGATTTAGCTTCTCACTACCAAGAGGTGCACCGTTTTGTCAATGCCATGGTACTCGGAGGAAATGAACTCAGCGAAGGTGATGGAGTAAACCTACTCAGTATTCATGCCAGTAAAGGTCTGGAGTTCACCGAAGTCTATGTAGTCGACCTCATGGACGGACGTTTCCCCAACACCAAACTTATGGGAAAGGGTGGAAGCTTAGATGAAGAGCGACGACTCTTTTACGTCGCTGTAACCCGAGCAAAAGAGAAACTTTATCTCTCTTTTGCTAAATCGGATAGGGTAAAAAAACTTGATTTTAAGGCTTCTCCGTTTCTGTTTGAGGCTGGGTTATTGAAGGGGTAAAAGAGCTTCTTTTATTTTAAATAGAAGTATTTTCAAAATAACTAAAATCTTTTAATCTTGCTAAAAAATAAATATAAATAACTTGTGCTATATATTCTTGTAAAATAGCTAAATTCTCTATTGGTAACTTATTTATATGATAATGTACT
>JAHJJU010000111.1 GCA_018822805.1 bacterium | reverse complement strand
TAGTATATTATTATTTAATAAAATTCTAAGTTTATAATAACGGCTTTTATATTAAACATTAAAAAATATGTTAATTATTATTGTAGTTTGGCTATACTTTTTAGAGAGTGAGCAGGTTGAAAGGTTTTTGGTTATTAAATGAAAATGCAAAAAGAGGAGCGTACCCTAAAACGTCTGAGTGATAATTTTATGGCATTGGTCATTTTACAAGTGCTCAATTATGGACTGCCATTGCTTTTAATTCCGTACCTTATTCGTGTGTTAGGGGTCGAGGGCTTTGGTATCTACAGTTTTGTTTTGGCAATCATAATGTACGGTGTCAAAATGAGTGATTATGGTTTTGAACTCTCCGGAACGTATCACATCTCTTTAAACCGAGAAGATAAAGTGAAAAAAGATGAAATTTTCTCTTCGATTTTAATCATTAAACTCTTTATTGCTGTGGGGTATTTACTTGTTTTAATACCTTTGATTTTTTTGGTTGATACGCTTTTTTTTTATAAAGAGTTACTTTTTTTATCGTTTGGATTACTGTTGGGACAGCTACTTTTTCCCATTTGGTTTTTTCAAGGCATGGAGAAGATGCGTTATATTATGTACCTTAATGGCTTATCGAAGCTTTTCTTTTTTGTTGCTGTATTTATTTTTGTTACCAAGCATGAAGATATTGATATGCTTCTGTTTTTAAGCACATTAAGCAGCTTAGTTACGGGATTCATGGCACTCTATGTGGCTATTAAACATTTCGATGTCACTTTGGCTTGGCAACCGTTGAGTAAGCTAAAGTTTTATCTGTTTGATGGTTGGTATATTTTTACCTCTAAAATTGCTGTGGAGTTTTACAGTACCATTAATATTATTGTTTTAGGTTTTTGTGTTTCACCTCTTTTGGTGGGGTACTATGCCATTGCAGTAAAAATAATGGGTGCAGTAGGTAATCTCTTGGAACCGTTAACACGAACAGTCTACCCTTATTTGGTTAAAGTTTATCAAGGTTCAAGTGAAAATTTTATAGTTCGTAACAAACAGTTGGCAGGGGTTATTTTTATGGTTATGTTACCGGCTTCTTTGTTGGTAGGCTGGTTTGCAGAACCCCTATTGGAACTGATTACCGGTGAAAGTGTTGTTGCATTAAATGTTGAGATTTTACAAATCCTTGCATTGGCACTCATTGTCTATTTATACGGAACACAATTCACCAATATATTGGTCACCATTAAAGAGACCAAGTTTTTAAATAAAATTCTTTTTTTAACGGCAGGTATTAACGTACTGTTGCTGCCTTTTATGTTGCATTTTTATGGCGTAATTGGTTTGGCATGGCTCAATGTATTTATAACCTATTTTCTGACACTGACTAAAGGGGCTTATATTTTTCGTAGGTTTGGTACTACCACATAGCCGTCAACCTAAGCATTTTTTGCTATTTTTTAAGGTGGTGACTCATTCCACAACTCCAGTTGTGGAGCGAGTTCAAAAATATGATATAATATTTTTATATTAACTTCATAGAGAAGGATGAAAAATGTATGCTGTAGAGTTTGAAACACGAACTATTAATGGAATGATACCTATACCTAAAGAGTATCAAGAGTTGGATGATAATCAACTTATTAAAGTTATTGTCCTTAGAAAGAGTAAAAAAGTATCTAAAGAGAAAGAGGTTACTCTACAGACTCTGCAAAGCTCTTCTATGGGTAAAACATGGGACAATAAAGAAGATGAGGCTTGGGATGAGTTATAAAAAAGGTGACATTGTGTTGGTCAATTTCCCTTTTACAGACCTATCTAAATCAAAAAAGTGACCTGTCTTAGTTATCAAAGATGAAAATAGATTAAATGATTTTGTTTGCTTTCAAATCACATCCAAGTCAACACAGGAGAAGCTATATCCTATTAACCTGAGTTCGACGGAATACCATAGCCACAATTTTACGAGGTTTTTCATAGGCAACGGCACATTTTTACAGGACTAACAGGTTAATTCAAAAAAATGTGTCTAAGCCTATGGGAAACCTCGTAAAACCCAAAGGGAAGCCTAAAAATAGGCAATCTTTCCTAAATAAAATTCTTGAATTAGCTACGGCTAGTCCTACGAATTTAATTTT
>JAHJJU010000110.1 GCA_018822805.1 bacterium | reverse complement strand
TTTAAATATTTTTTATAATTTTTTTCTAATATTAAGCTCTTTTTCAAAGCCCCAACTCTTTCTATGCTCTTTAATCACCTCTTTTTTAATCGTCTCTATAAGCATGGACTCTTTGTCTTCTAGCATCATATAGATTTCACCTTTTGGATCAACCAGCATACTGTCTCCATAAAATTTCCATTTGACATTGTTGTCAGAAAAATCACCCAAACGATTGGCACGAAGAATGTAACAGCCATGTAAAAAAGCTTTTGTTTTTATGATTTCACGCCAACGGTTATGTGAACCAAAAGTAGATGCTGTCGGTAGCAGTACTAGGTCAACTTTTTTTTGGGTAACTTCCTCCCAAAAAGGATCAAAATGAAGCTCAAAGCCTCCCATAACCATAATTTTAAAACCATCAAAGGTAAAGGTCATGGGTGCCTTTAAAGGTTTAATGCTATTTGAGAAAAAATTTTTTTCATTCCAATGCTCATAAGGCATAAGAATTTGTTGTTCATAAAAAGTGGTGGATTTTTCCGTGATTTTTACAATGGTTTTAATGTAGCTCTCTTTTTCTACAACTATGATAGGAGCAATAAAAACCATGTTGTATTTTAGGGCAAATTTTTTTAGAAGTTCTATATGTTTATCGCTCTGTTCCTTAACCATGTTTATAGGTATGTTGGGAATTTCTTTAAAAAAATGATTTAGTACGTATTCGCCCAATAAAACAACTTTTGCACCTCTGCTGTGTGCATTACGTAGATAAAAATCAAGTTTTGTTGCTTGCATTCCCAGTGTAGGAAGTTGAAGAGCAGCAATGGTTAGTTCTTTCATTTTTCCGGCTCGGTACCATTTTTTTCTATAATCTCAATTTTGACTTTTGCTTCTTCAATCATCTGTTGAGCCGACTTAATATGTTGCAGTCCACTCTCATAGAGTTTTAAACTCTCTTCAAGAGTAATAGCAGGATCCATTAATTGGTTTAATATTTTTTTTGATGCCTCTAATCGCTTTTCAAATGTATCTGCTTGCATAATTTACCTTATTTTTTAATTTTCTAATGTTTCTTTTATGATACTGTCAAATTTATCAATCTCTACTAAAAAGGCATCGTGTCCATAATTACTGTCTATTTCATAGTAAGATGATGTCTGTTTGTTTCTTTGCATCATGGTATGAATGTGCTCCATCTCACGAGGAAAGAAGAGATAATCACCTTTGAACGATATGAGGATTGTCTCTGCTTTTATGCGTATAATTGCATCATACAGAGAGTCATAACCTCGACTTAAATTAAAGGTATTGATGGCTTTAACGATATACAAATAACTTAAAGGATCAAAGTTTTTTGAAAAGTTATCGGTGTTGTACTCCATATAACGTTCAACTTCATAGCGTCCAAAAAGTTCAAAAAGACCATCATTATTGACATAATTACGTCCAAATTTCTTATTCATGGAATCTGGAGAGAGGTAAGAGATATGCCCTGCAATTCTTCCTATGGCGAGACCATCCAAGCCATTTTCTTTAAAAGCATCTTTATCATACTGACCATTTTCAAACCGAGGGTCTCTCCGTATGGCTTCTACAGCGACTTTGTTAAAGGCAATGGCCCATGGCTGTGTGGCATAGGTGGATGCCAAAGAGATGATTTTATCGGAAAAGTTTGGATAGTCTACAGCAAATTGTAACGCTTGCATTCCCCCCATGGATCCACCTATAATGGCTTTAACATGATGAATCCCCAATTGACTAAGCAGCTGTTTTTGTGCTTTAATCATGTCTTTGATGGTTAAGACAGGAAATTTAAGACGAAAGAGATTATGACTAGGATAGTTGTTGTGCATAGGTCCTGTACTTCCAAAACATGATCCTATAACATTGGTTGAAATTACGAAATGTTTGTTGGTATCAATGGCTTTTCCATCTCCTATTAGCTCATCCCACCAACCGGCTTTTTTGTCTCCTTCATAGTGTCCTGCAGCATGATGTGAACCACTCAATGCGTGACAAACTAAGACAACATTTGAAGCATCTTCATTGAGCTCGCCATAGGTTTCATAGGCAATTTTATATGGTTCTAAGATTCTTCCACTTTCCAAATATAGAGGGCTGGTAAAGTGTGCAACATTATTTTCTAATTTCATTAAAAGGATTTTACCCTATTTGTACTTTTATAGATACGTGCCTAGATAATTCTCTTGCATAATTTCAATTAAAATTGTTAAATGAATCTTTGTTTTTTTATATTTCATATTTTTTTATAACAAAATTATATAAAACATACTTTTATTTAACAGTGATGTGCTAGAATAAAACTTTGTATAATAAGGAGTTATATTATGAATTTTAAGACATTTTTACTGACAATTTTGTTCACGTTGCAGGTATATGCCGTAGATGACAATGGAGTACGTCATTACATTAAAGAGTATATGGAGACAAAAATGAAATCGCCTGTTGATAAGATAGAAACGATTTCGAACTATACCGTTGAGGGTACCAATGGTTGGGAAGTTTATTTTTTATCATTAGAGATGAGAATTAAGATAGGTAAAACTTACAGCAAACAGACGGTACCTCAAGTTGTGTTTACAAAAGGCAATAAAATTGCGTTCTCATTGAAAGATGAAGATGATCAACCTTATGAAAAACTTTTAAAACCTAAGGTACCCAAAGAGGCGTATGATGATGCTCATTTTTTAGTAGGGAGTAAAGATGCACCTCATAAACTTTTAGTAATGAGTGATCCATTTTGTCCTTATTGTCAAGAGATTATTCCAGAGATGATAGAGATGGTACAAGATAATCCTAAGACCTTTGGGCTCTACTATTATCATTTGCCACTTTTACGTATTCACCCGGCATCTGATATGACAACGAAAGCGATGCATATCTTTCATAAACGAGGGGATATAAGCAATTTAAAATCACTTTACTATCTCTTAGTGGATCCAAGAGAGACCAATGAGCAGGTTATTTTAAAAGCCATTAAAGAAAAAACAGGTGTTCGATTTAGGAGAAAAGAGATCCATGCAGCAGATATTAAAAAGGCATTGGATTTTGATCTAGCCATGAAAAAACGTTTAATGGTAACGGGTACACCAACGATTTTTCTCGATGATGTTTGGGATCCAACCCGTTTTAGATATAAAAAATATCTGAAATAAGACCGTAGGGACAGCCCCTATGGCTGTCTGTATAGGCGTCCGTATGTGTTTTTAGCCTAAAGCTTTTTCTAAATCAGCAATTAAATCTTCAGGATCTTCTAATCCTACACTTAATCGAATAAGTCCAGCCGGAATACCAGCATCAATCAGCTCTTGATTTGAGAGTTGTTGGTGTGTGGTACTTGCAGGATGGGTAATAATCGATTTGCTATCACCAATATTAACCACCACTTTAAAGATCTTTGTACCATCAGCAATGGCACGTGCTTCTTCTAAGGTTTCTACTTCAAATGAAAGCAGTCCACTTTGTCCTTTAGGGAAGTATTTTTGTGCCAACGTATAATTAGCATTTGATACCAATCCAGGGTAGTTTACCTTTTTAACTTTAGGATGATTTTCTAAGTAAGTTGCAATGGTTAAAGCAGAATTGGCGTGTTGTTTCATTCTAAGTGGAAGGGTCTCTAAACCTTGAATGTACAACCATGAGTTAAATGGACTAGGAGCTGCACCCAAATCACGAAGTAAAGCCAAACGAATTCTAAGCGTAAAAAGTGGAAGAGGTAAGTTGGAGTAAATCAAACCGTGGTAACTTTCATCAGGTTCATTAAAGTGTGCATAACGAGGATTGTTTTTTATTTTTTCAACCAAGCCTTCTCGTTCAACAACAATTCCACCAATAGCCAGACCCTGACCGGTGGTATATTTACTCGCACTGTGGACGACAACATCACACCCTAAAGTAAGAGGTTTACAAAAAATAGGAGTTGCTACCGTATTGTCTACACAAGTAATAATATTATGTTGATTGGCAATAGCAACAATGGCATCAAAATCTGCCACATCAATACTTGGGTTGGTAATGCTTTCAAAAAGAATGATTTTTGTTTTTTCATCAATTAAAGACTCTAATTCAGAAGGGTTATTAACATCAAAATAACGGGTTTCAATACCAAAACGTTTAATGGTATGACCGGTAAGTGTCGTGGTTCCACCATAAACTTGTTTGGCTACGATGATGTTGTCCCCAGCTTCAGCTACATTGGCAATGGCATAAAAGATAGCGGACATACCCGATGCTGTTCCCACACCCCCAGCACCTTGTTCTAAAGCTGCAAAACGTTTTTCAAAAACATCGGTTGTAGGATTCATAAGACGGGTGTAGATGTTTCCTAACTCTTTAAGTTCAAAAAGATTGGCAGCATGTTCAGTGTCTCTAAATTCATAAGCTGTTGTTTGATAGATAGGAACAGCCATCGTTCCTTGGGCATCTTTTTCATATCCTGCATGGATGGCGAGTGTTTGTTCGTGCATGGTTATTTCCTTATTTATTTGTTCAGATTATAACTAAATATTTGTTTATAACTTCCATTCTAAATCTTGAATATCGATCTTCCTGTTTTCAAATGGTTCAATAATGGCTTTAATCTCACCCAGTTTATAATTTAGAGGAAAACCAATGCTAGAGCCTTTGGCTGTACTTTCTAAAATATAGTACTTTTTATTATTAACATAGAGACCTTTTCTGAAATGATTCAGGTGCACTTCATTTAAAGCGACAATAACAAAAATATGTTCAGGGACTAAGACAAAATAGCTTTCAATTTTAAGTTCATGAAGTAAAGAGATAAGAAGGTTACTTTTATCATCGCAGTCACCAAAGTTCTCTTGAATGGTTTGTTGAGGTGAATGGGCTTGAAAATGGTTGATTTTATACGGTATATGGGTAATGTAATCTAAAATATTTTGAACACGGCACAGATCATTGTGACACTTTTTAGTTAAAGAGTGTGCTAGGTCATGAATGTAGGGATCATTACTCGTACTGTTAATGTAGATACCCTCATCGGTACTAATATGCCGTCGATTTACAACATGAATGGCTTGGGAAAAGAGGTAGAGAAAATAGAGAGCTAAACCAGCCAAAACAACTTTTGAAAGTGTTTGGGATAGTTTAGAGGGCATTAGATGGAGTAGTCAGTATTGGCTAAGGCAATACACTCAATTTCAATCAGTACATTTTTAGGTAATGTTTTAACAGCAATGGTACTTCTAGCAGGTTTATGATGACCAAAATAGTGAGAATATACAGAATTTACTTTCTCAAAATCATCCATGTCTGTTAAGAAAATGGTGGTTTTTATAACATCATTAAAATGTGCTCCTGCAGCTTCAAGAACATAGAAAAGGTTTTTCAGTACTTGATGAGCTTGGTTTACAACATCTGTAGCCACAATAACACCGGTTTCGTCCATAGGAATTTGTCCTGATGTAAAAATCATTCCGTTAGCTACTACTGCTTGTGAATAGGGTCCTATGGCTGCCGGTGCCTCTGTTGTTGAAATAAATTTCATTGATTGTTTTCCTTTGTATTGTTATTTGCTCTCATAAAAGATGTAGCTGGTTGAGTAATCTGAAAATTCAAAATAGACACGATTTTCACCGGGATCTTTTTTTCCATTGAAATTTTTGTCATTAATTCCATAGCCATATCGATATGGTCGTGTTATTCCATCATCTGTTCCTGATGCTGTTGAGAGTTTATCAATATCAATAAATTTTTTAGCCAGTTTGTCACCGGCATAAACATCTAGAGTTCCATTGGTTCCTGTCCAGTTTTGAATAGAACGACTAAGTTTATTTTGTGTCTCTTGTGTACATCCTACAAAGAGTCCAAGAAAAAGCATTAATGAGAGTATTTTTAATTTCATATTACATCCTTCTAAAATTATTTTGATATTTTAACACAAAAAGTTTTAGCTTTTAGGCATTCCAAACTTTTGTGTGATCAATTCTCCTTTATTATTGAAATATAGATAATAGAGTTTATCTGTTTCAATGGGAAGATCAATGAAATAACGGAGTGCAAAGTTGGCTTGTAAGGAAGCAATGTGCATAACAATAGGGGCTGCAATACCTCCTGGTTTATGGTCAGAGATATTAAAAACTTGAAAGGAAGCCTCTTTAAAAAAACAGACTTGTCCATTGAACTCTTCAACAGAAGCATATATCCATGGAGTATGCATTTTTTTAGCATATTTATCAATAGATTCTCGAGCAGGAAGATTATCGGTTGCATCTAAGATTAAATCATAAGTATGATCTAACTGTTTAAACTCTTCAAAATTCATATTAAAAGCATTTGCATGAATAAAAGGATTTTTAGCCTCCATCATTTCAACAACCACTTGAGCTTTAGAACGGTTTTCATCTTTGAGCGTAAAGGCAACTTGTCTATGGATATTATGCAGACTGACGGTGTCAAAATCTACCATATCAATTTGCCCTATACCTGAAGTTCCCAGAGCCAAAGCAAGGCTACATCCTAAACCGCCGGAACCTATGATGGCAATCTTTTTATTTTGGAGTGAAGCTTGAGCTTCATCTCCCCAAAGTTGAATTTGTCTTTTAAAATAATCTTCTGTTTTTATCATGTGTAAGTGTATCGAAAAAAACGTTATATTTAAAAAAAAAGGAAAAAAAATTGTAATTATAAGATTTTTTAGTACGACATGAATATATACAAGTTGTAGATAAAGATTATATTGAATTTATGAGTGATTGAAAATAAGAAAATAATGGCGCGGTGGACGAGACTCGAACTCGCGACCCCCTGCGTGACAGGCAGGTATTCTAACCAACTGAACTACCACCGCACCGAAATAATTTTTATGAAACTTAGTTTCATGAGCTGACTGCTGAAGTCAATTTTAATGGTGGTCGATACAAGACTCGAACTTGTGACATCTACCTTGTAAGGGTAGCGCTCTACCAACTGAGCTAATCGACCGTATGTTTATTGTTTTTTATAAAGGATAAAACTTGGCGACCCCTAAAGGATTTGAACCTTTGTTTTTGCGATGAAAACGCAATATCCTTGGCCACTAGATGAAAGGGTCATCCTGACCGAACAATAATTGTAAATGGTGACCCTTCATGGATTCGAACCATGGGCCCACTCCTTAAAAGGGAGTTGCTCTACCAACTGAGCTAAAAGGTCTTAAAATGAAATGGTGTTTCATCTGCTGTCTGATGAAGACAACCTTAAATGTTATGGCGCGGTGGACGAGACTCGAACTCGCGACCCCCTGCGTGACAGGCAGGTATTCTAACCAACTGAACTACCACCGCACCGAAATAATTTTTATGAAACTTAGTTTCATGAGCTGACTGCTGAAGTCAACTTTAATGGTGGTCGATACAAGACTCGAACTTGTGACATCTACCTTGTAAGGGTAGCGCTCTACCAACTGAGCTAATCGACCAAACTCTTTACTCTAAATGAAACAAGTTTCATGAGCCGTCTGCTGAAGACGATATTGGTGGTGACCCTTCATGGATTCGAACCATGGGCCCACTCCTTAAAAGGGAGTTGCTCTACCAACTGAGCTAAAAGGTCACGCTTTTGTACTTACCTTTGCGATAAGTGGACGGAATTATAGCCTAGGAAAAATTATATGTCAAGAGTTTTTTAAGAATTTATAATTTTTTTTCTAAAAGGGCTATGGCTGCAGTTGTGGCTTGTTTTTGGATGCTCGCTCTATCTCCTTTAAAAAGGTGCAACTCTACAGTACTTTCTTCTTCAATTGTTACTCCTATATAGACAGTGCCAACAGGTTTTTCTTTACTTCCTCCTGTAGGTCCGGCAATACCTGAAACAGCTATGGCACAATCTGCAGAGGCAAGTTTTATGATTCCTGTTAACATCTCTTCCACACATTCTCTGCTAACAGCACCATGATGATTAAGTGTTTTTTCAGATACTCCAAGCCATTGTGATTTTATCTCATTGGAATAGGTGACACATGAACCATTGAGTACAGAAGAAGCTCCTGAAATGGCTGTGAATTCTGAGGCTATTCGTCCTCCTGTACAACTTTCTGCAAACGTTATGGTCTGGTTTCTCTCTTTTAGTTTGTCAATTATCGA
The DNA here is from genome assembly GCA_018822805.1 of bacterium. GTDB lineage: Bacteria > Campylobacterota > Campylobacteria > Campylobacterales > Sulfurovaceae > UBA1140. The sequence goes on along the minus strand of JAHJJU010000110.1, from coordinate 7,889 downwards.
TAGCGTGTTTTGTCTTGTTTGATTATTTTTCATGCAATCATTATACCCAAAACAACTTTTAGATATAATCACGCCAATTATAAAACCAAGGCTATTTTATGGACTTTAAAGATACATTATTACTCCCAAAAACAGATTTTCCTATGCGTGGAAACTTACCAAACAATGAACCAAAGCGATATAAAGCTTGGTTTGAAGCCAATATGTATGAGCAGATGAAAACGAAGAGAGAGGGTGCCGAACTCTTTACGCTTCATGATGGACCTCCTTATGCCAATGGTGATATTCACATCGGTCATGCTCTGAACAAAACACTTAAAGATATTATTTTAAAATACAACTACTTTCAAGGTAAAGCCGTAAGAATGACGCCAGGTTGGGACTGTCATGGTCTTCCAATTGAGCAAAAAGTTGAAGACAAAATGGGAACAGCCAAAAAAGAGACGCTTTCAGTTTCAAAATTTAGAGAGATTTGTCGAACCACAGCACAAAAAGCAGTTGATGGTCAAAGAGAAGGTTTTAAACAGTTAGGTATTATGGCTGATTGGGAAAATCCATACATTACCATGGATTTTAAATTTGAAGCCAATATTTATAGAACCCTTTGTGAAGTGGCAAAAAAAGGTCTTTTGGTAGAGCGTCATAAACCTATCTTTTGGTCATGGGCTGCACGAACAGCATTGGCAGATGCAGAGGTGGAGTATGAGGACAAAGAAGACTACACCATGTATGTTAACTTTGAACTCTCTGATGCTGCTAAAGAAAAGTTAGACATTCAGAAAGCTGCCGGTATTGTTATCTGGACGACAACTCCATGGACACTTCCTGCCAATACAGGGATTGCATTGAATCCTGAAGAGATGTATGTTTTAACCGATGATGGACATATTGTTGCAGAAGCACGATATGATACCATGATCGCTGAAGAGGTCGTCTCTGGTCATGCCAGTCGAAAAATTGCTGCAAGGGAACTGGATGGGATGTTGGCAATTAACCCCCTTAATGGACGCTCTTCTAAAGTTGTTATGGGTGATCACGTTCTTATGGATGGTGGTACAGGATGTGTTCATACAGCTCCCGGTCATGGTGAAGATGACTACAAAGTAGGACTTAAAAATGGTCTTGAAGTGGTGATGCCTGTGGATGAGCGTGGTTGTTATGACGAGTCTGTAGTAGGGCTTAACCTGCTTCCTAACCCTGAAGCGTTTGTGGGCATGCATATCTTTAAAGCCAATGAGAAGATTTTAGAGCTTCTTGGTGATTCACTGCTTAAAGTTGGTAAGTTTACCCACTCCTACCCACACTGTTGGAGAACCAAAAAGCCACTTATCTATAGAGCAACCAATCAGTGGTTTATCTCGGTTGATGATAAACCGGCAGGTTCAGAGGATTCTCTTAGACAAAATGCACTCAATGCCTTAGAGAAGGTAACATTTTACCCAAAAAGTTCAGAGAACAGACTCAAGCCAATGGTAGAGGGTCGACCGGACTGGTGTATCTCTCGTCAGCGTTCTTGGGGTGTTCCAATAGCATTCTTTAGAGTTAAAGCGACCAAGAAAGTAATCTTTGATGAAAAAGTTTTAGAGTTTGTTGCCTCTATCTTTGAAGAAAAGGGGACTGATGTTTGGTACGACATGGAGATAGTAGAGCTGCTGCACCCTGAGTGTGCGTACAAAGCAGATGAGCTTGAGAAAGTGGGCGATATTCTAGATGTATGGTTTGACTCCGGCTCAACATGGAACGCCGTGTTGGCAAGTGGAAACTATGATGCCGGTGCGTATCCAAGTTCATTGTACATAGAAGGATCTGATCAGCATAGAGGCTGGTTCCAGACTTCACTGTTACTCAGTTCAGCCATTCACCAAAAGTCGCCATATAAGACGCTTATTACTCATGGATTTACAGTAGATGCCAAGGGTGAGAAGATGTCAAAGTCTAAGGGGAATGTTATCGCTCCTGATAAGGTGATAAAGCAGTACGGTTCAGAGATTCTTAGATTGTGGGTGGCTCTTTCAGATTACCAACATGACTTAAAAATTTCAGATGGAATTTTACAGCAAACAGCTGAGCAGTACAGAAAATTAAGAAATACTTTTAGATTCTTGATTATGAATGTTGATGGTTTAGAAAAAGTTGTAGAACCCAATGAATATGCTGAGCTTGATAGATGGATTTTAACCCGTGCTAAAGAGGTATTTACTTCGGTAAACGCCTCATTTAAAGCGTATGATTTCTTAAGAGGTTTTGCAACACTGAACAACTTTGTAACCAATGAGTTAAGTGGTATCTATATGGATATTACCAAAGACAGACTCTACTGTGATGGTCAAAACTCGGCAACAAGAGCGTCAACACAGTCAGCAATGGTACTGATGGCAAAAGCAATGATGGCACTGGTTGCTCCTGTATTGACCTATACCATAGATGAGGTGTTGGACTATGCACCTGCCATTGTCAAAGGTGACATGGAAAATGTCTTTGACTTGGTCTATGAAGCGCTTCCGGATGTTGGTGGAACGTTTGATGATACATTGTTGGTAGAAGCCAGAGGAAAATTTTCAGAGTCTATTGATAAATTGAAAAAAGAGAAACTTATTAAGTCAACACTGGAGCTTGAAATTGCCGGAGATATCAGTAAGTTTGAGATTGAAGAGGCTAAAAATTTAGAAGATTGGTTTATCGTTTCAGGTGTTAAAACAGCATGTAGTGGTGAACAAGTAGGTTCATTCTCACTGGAAGGACTAACCTTTACCGTACACAAAGCACAAGCTGAAAAATGTCCACGATGTTGGAGATTTACCTCTGTTGATGAAGAGACGGCATGTGAACGTTGTGCCGAAGTTGTAGGTCATGGAGAGCTAGCATAATGTTTGATTTGAGTCAACCGATAGGCAACGAGGTTATCGTTGGCTCTATTGTATTTATTATTGCTGTTGTTGCTGTGGGGCTTTTGTTTGTAGAGTATTACAAGAAAAAACAATAGATTTCTTGTAAAACTCCTTGGAATCAGAGACGTTATTAACTCCATTATGGTAATGGAATCGTAAGTCTGTCACCTATGATAATTTGAAGGTCTTTACCGATTTTATCTTTATTGGCTTTGTAGATTTTGTAGTATTGTTTGTTGTCATTATAGTAGGCTTGTGCATAGGTAGAGAGAGATTCATTGTTTTGTACTTCAATGATAACATGGTTTTCGTTTTTTTCAATCTCTTTAATTGCTTGTCTAATGCGTGTTGCTGTTTTTGGTTTTGCTTGTTTTAGGGCAATCTTTTTGATTCCCTCTTGAATAGAAGATTTTTTCTCTACATTTTTAGATTTTTTGTCTGACAATATGGCAATGAGACTTTTTAACTCTTTTATTGTCTCTCTGTTTGTTTTTTGTTCTTTTTTAAGTTGAGAAAGCTCTTCTAAAATACTCGTTAATTGTGTTTTAACTTCATTATTGTCACTTTTATCATCTAAATCTTTTGTCTCAATTTGTTGACTTGTAGGTAATTTGTTGAGTATGGCTTCGTCTGCTTTTTTAGCACAACTTAACTCTTTTTTCTTGGCGTGATCACTACATCCTACAATTGGACCTTTTTGAAATAGGGCTGATTTGTCTGATTCATCGACGAGTTTAAGGTCATCCAATTCATCAGCCATTCCTGTGCTGTTTAATACTATTAAAGCGATCCCTGCCATTACGGTTATACGTTTCATTTTATTCTCTCCTATTATTTTGAATTTAAGAGTATAACATGAAAGATGATAAAGTTTAGAGAGTTGGCTTAAATTAAAGATACTTTCACCAATATTGTGATTTTTAAATAACCATACCAAAAACAACTTTTGGCTATAATCACGCAAAATTTTTATGATTAGGACATTTTTTGAGCAAAGCCCCGAAAATGATGCTAACGCTATGTCAACTTCAGCAGTTGGCTTATGCAACCGGTCGCATTTTAAAATTATGTTAGGAAAACAGAGTGATTACATTAAAAGAAGCATTGACAAAAAGTAAAGAAGAGTTGGCTGAATTAAAAATTCAGATGGAAGTAAAAGCTAAAGAGGGTGGACTTAATGCCTACATTGATTTTGCCTCAGCAGGTGAGGGTGTACCGATTCTTATTAAAGACAATATTCAAGTGAAGGATTGGTCGATTACCTCTGGATCAGAGATTCTTCAAGGATATGTTGCTCCTTATAATGCAACAGTAATTGAGAACTTAAAGGCGAAAGGTTTCTCTGCTTTTGGTCGTTCTAATATGGATGAGTTCGCAATGGGGTCGACAACGGAGAGTTCTTTTTATGGGATTACTAAAAACCCTCATGGAACAGATAGGGTTCCGGGTGGATCTTCAGGTGGATCAGCTGCTGCTGTAGCAGGTGGTATTGCTATTGCTGCACTTGGTTCAGATACGGGTGGATCGATTCGTCAACCTGCTGCTTACTGTGGGTGTGTGGGAATGAAACCAACTTATGGACGTGTAAGTCGTTTTGGTTTGGCTGCTTATGCTTCAAGTCTTGACCAGATTGGACCCATTACTCAAAATGTTGAGGATGCTGCAATTTTGTACGATGCCATTGCTTCTCATGATGAAAAAGATTCAACAAGTTCTGAGTTGGAGTTAAAGAGTGTGGTTAAACATCTTGATGTTGATCGAAAGTTAACCATTGCTGTCATAGATAATTATGTGAGTGAAGCGAGTCAAGATATTCAAGATGCTTATGCCCTAACGGTAAAAGCACTAGTAGATGCCGGGCATACGATTATTCATAAAACTATGGGAAATACTAAGTATGATATTGCTACCTATTATATAGTGGCAACAGCAGAAGCGACCACCAACTTGGCAAGATTTGACGGTATTCGTTATGGAAAGCGTGTTGAAGGTGGAAACCTTGAGGAGACTTTTAGAAATACACGAGCTCAATTTGGTGATGAAGTTCAACGAAGAATTATGCTAGGAAACTTTGTTCTCTCAGCCGGTTATTATGATGCTTATTATGTAAAAGCACAAAAAGTGAGACATTTAATTCGTGATGAGTTTAATGCTATTTTTGAAGAGGCAGATTTAATTCTTTCTCCTGTAGCCCCAACGGTTGCACCCAAAATAGGAAGCATCCATGATCCATTAGAAATGTATAAGAGTGATATGTACACCATCGCGATAAATCTAGCAGGTCTTCCGGCCCTCTCTTTACCTGTGGCTAAAGATGCTGAAGGTATGCCTATTGGACTTCAACTTATAGGAAAAGCATTTAACGAACAAGCTGTGTTTGATGGGGCATTAAGCCTTGAGAGAGCCATAAATTACACAAAGTAAAGGAAAAAATTACACATGAACATTAAGAAAAGAGCATTGACATTTGAAGATGTATTATTGGTACCCCAACACTCAACCGTACTTCCTAAAGAAGTTTGTATTAAAAGTAATTTGACCAAACGTGTAACACTTAATATTCCACTTGTCTCTGCTGCAATGGACACGGTAACGGAATATAAAGCTGCGATTGCTATGGCTCACCTTGGTGGGATTGGTATTATTCATAAAAATATGGATATTTCGACACAAGCAAAGCAGATAACTAAAGTAAAAAAATCTGAGAGTGGGATTATTATTGACCCTATTTATATTGCTCCTGATAAAACAGTGGGAGATGCTGATGCTTTGATGGGTGAGTATAAAATTTCAGGTGTTCCTGTGGTTGATGAGAATATGAAACTGCTTGGTATTATTACCAATCGTGACATGCGTTTTATTACCGATATGACAGCAAAAATTGAAGATGTTATGACCAAAGCACCTCTTGTTACGGCAAAAGCAGGAACAACGTTAGAAGAGGCTTCTAAAATTTTGCAACAACATAAGATTGAAAAATTACCAATTGTTGATGAAAATAATATTTTACATGGTCTTATTACTATTAAAGATATTGAGAAAAAAGAGCAGTTCCCCAATGCCAATAAAGATAAGCATGGACGTTTACGTGTGGGAGCAGCCATTGGAGTAGGGCAACTTGATCGTGCAAGAGCATTGGTAGAAGCCGGTGTTGATGTTATTGTTCTTGATTCAGCTCATGGTCACTCTCAAGGGATTATTGATACACTTAAAGAGATTAAAGCCAATTTGGATGTTGATGTTATCGCAGGAAATATTGCTTCGGGTGCAGCAGCAAAAGATTTAATCGAAGCCGGGGCTGATGCCGTTAAAGTAGGAATTGGACCGGGTTCAATCTGTACCACTAGAATCGTAGCCGGTGTGGGTGTTCCTCAAATTTCAGCCATTGATGAGGTAGCACAAGTGGCGAATGCATTGGGTGTACCGGTGGTTGCTGATGGTGGAATCAAATACTCCGGTGATGTAGCTAAAGCATTGGCAGTGGGTGCGAGTTCAGTGATGCTTGGTTCGGCATTGGCAGGAACCTATGAAGCTCCGGGTGAAATGATTCTCTTTAACGGTAGACAGTTTAAAGAGTACCGTGGAATGGGAAGTATCGGTGCGATGACCAAAGGGAGTACAGATCGTTACTTCCAAGAAGGAACAGCAGCAGATAAATTGGTTCCTGAGGGCATTGAAGGTCGTGTGCCTTATCGTGGTAGAATATCCTCTGTGGTACATCAAATGATTGGTGGACTTAGAAGCTCAATGGGGTACTGTGGTTCAGAGTCGATTAAAGTATTTTGGGAAAAAGCCGAGTTTGTTGAAATTACGGCAGCAGGACTTAAAGAGAGTCATGTTCATGATGTAACCATTACAAAAGAATCGCCGAATTATCACGCGTAGTGAGGTGAAATATGCTCAATTTATTTTCATAATAGAAAAATAAATTTTGCTTATTTTCATCTTTAAAACAAAATTAAAACTGTTTTGGGTATAATCTCAAACTTTTTAAAATAACAACAATTAATGAAGGGTTTGCAATGTACGCAATCATTAAAGCAAGTGGTCAACAATTCAAAGTTCAAGAGGGTGATATCATCTGTTTTGACAAAATGAGTTTAGAGCCAAAAAGTGCTGTAGAGTTCAAAGAAGTTCTAGCACTAGACAACGGTGAATTAACTGTAGGTACTCCTTTTGTAGAGGGTGCAGTGGTTAAAGGTGAGGTGATTAACGAAGGTCGTGACAAGAAAGTTATCATCTATAAAAAAAGAAGAAGAAAAGATTCAAAACTTAAAAGAGGTTTCAGAAGAGACTTTACTAGAGTTAGAATTACAAGCATAGCATAAGGAGCATAATATGGCACACAAAAAAGGTCAAGGTTCTACACAGAATAACCGTGATTCAGCTGGACGTCGTCTGGGTGTTAAAAAATATGGTAGTGAAGCAGTTATTCCCGGTAATATTATTATCAGACAAAGAGGAACAAAAGTTCATCCAGGTACGGGTGTAGGTATGGGTAAAGATCATACTATCTTTGCTAAAATTGAAGGTGTTGTTAAATTTGATAACATTAAAAAAGGAACTAAAAGAGTTTCTGTAATACCTGCATAATTCTTTAATAAGATGAGCTTTTTTGCTCATCTTTTTTACAACTCATGAGCGTTGCATCTCATATTCTGAATCAATTTCTATAATCGTTTTATAATCAACAATCCCATTTACTTCTAGATTATGTTGAGCTTGAAATTCTTGAACAGCTTCCAGTGTTTTTTCTCCAAATATCCCATCTTCAACCAACTGTTTTTCTCTTATGTGATTAAGATTTTTTTGTAGTATGTACACCATTGTACCTTCACTTCCGATAGTGAGATTTTCAAAGTCGTACTCTTCATTTTCCATAATTATTCTCCTGTAAAATATTTCCACTGTGCATCTTACAGAAAAAGTATTTATTTACCAATAAAGTAAATTTTATAGATAAATAATAAAATTTTTATGAAAGTTTTTTTTTATTGTATT
>JAHJJU010000109.1 GCA_018822805.1 bacterium | reverse complement strand
TAATCTAAGTGATTTGTATTTTGTGAAAAGTGAACAGGAGTACAGTCGTAAATATCCCGATATTGTACTGCTTGAGCGAAGTCCTTTTAAAGTGAACTTTCAATTTCTGTTTGAGATAAAGTATTATAAAAAATCCAAACCACAAGAGAAAGCTCTTAAAATCAAAGAGGGAATCGAACAGGTGAAAGGGTATTTGGAACTTGAAGAGATAAAAGAGCTTGAAAACCTCAAAGCCTATGTGATTGTGAGTGATGGGTTTGAGGTGGAGGCTGTGGTGGTGGAGTAAGGTTTTACAAAACCTTACCCAACCCCAGCAAAACAACTATCGTAAGCAATCCACCTGCAATACCTGCAAGAATGTCGTCACCCATGACACCCAATCCACCTTTTACTTTTCGGTCTATGGTACCAATGGTTGAAGGTTTCCAAATGTCAAAAAGTCTAAAAGCTATAAAAGATCCTACGATGGCAATCTCTTCTGCGTAAGCGTAGTTCATGGTTTTGGATGTTGCTATGGCAAACATAAGGGCGATCCACATTCCGGCAACTTCATCAATGACGATGCTTTTGTCGTCATGGCTACCGGTCTCTTTTTCATACTTATTGATTTCAAAAATACCAATGACTGTAATAGCAAGCGTCAGCATAAAAAGCGTCTCCATAGGGAAAAATTCTAAAATAAGAAGCCCTACAAGAAGGGCTGCAAAAGATCCTACGGTACCAGGAGCTTTAGGGCTTAGACCTGTACCGAAAAATGTTATAAAAAGTCTGTTTAAATTCATGATTTATTCTCCATTATGTTAATGATGTGGTTTGATAGAGACCCATTAAATTAATATAAAAATCTTTTTCGCTGTGTTCTTCGATGAGCCCATCATTTGGCATGAGTGCATCGTATATCTCTTGCAGATGAGCAAACCGTTCAGGGAAGAGGGCACTTAAAATTGTGGCCGATACTTCTCTTCTGACCAGGACCGATGGTGGCATCATACCTTCTTTAATCAATTGTAAAATTGATGGTGAGTGATAATGTATATGATGGTGTTGACCGTGAGGACAGGTACTTGTACTCACTAGGGTTCGACACTTATTACAATAGACATATTGCTCAACAGTACGGATATCAATTTTGATATCTTTTGATGCATCAAAAATAGAGTTTAATTTGTCATGGTCATAGTAGAGACCCAATCCGGCATGATTACTTCCAATAACCATACGATTACACCCATAATTTTTTGCAACCAAGGCATCTAAAACCAACTCATTATATCCAGCAAAGATATACGAGTTCTCTAAAGGTACCACAATTACTTTATTTTGTGGTAAAAAGTTTTCTATAAACGTCATGATTGCTTCATGTCTTATGTCATAACGAAGACCCTCATTTGTAAATGGTTTTAGTAAAAAAAGTACCACCATATCGGATTGGTCAAGTGCTTGTCGTATCATACGTTCATGTGCTCTGTTAAGAGGGTTGGCAGCCAACATCAATGCTGATATATTTTTAGCTCCTTGCTCCTTTATTTTTTCCTGTACGGTTTTTTTGGCACTTGAAATCAGTGGATAATCAACTTCATACTTACCGGCAACAGCAATATTCCCTAGTCTTTTGATTGTTTTTTTAACCCCGGGATGTGATTCGTCGGCAGTACCGTAAATACATATTAATCGTTCACTAGGATCAATGGAAAAAGTCTCTTCTACGGTTAGTTTTCCAACAACATGACGTTCATGTATGAGCTCAACTGTTTCACCCTTTTTTAAGGTTTTGAGGCAAGCTTCATTTTGTTTTCCCTTTGGTGCTAAAATAAAAGGAAAAGGAAAAGGAACACCTTTATACATTTTACTCTCACGTACTTCTCGGGCTTCTGCTTCGGTCATCAGTTTGGTTACAGGAGCAATAAGTCCCTCTTGTACCAATGCCATGGTCGATAATGCTTCTGCATCAATATAGAGCTGCTTATTTTTTCTTGAAGATGCCATACTTTTTCCTTTTTTCCCATAAACTTTTTCTTGAAATACCTAATTTTTTAGAGAGCTCTGTATCGGGGTATTGGTATTGAAAATTATTAACAATAAATTTCACATAATCATCAATGGTTAAAATTTCATTTTGATCGTAGAGTTTGTTGTCCGTATTGATTTCAATAACGGTATACGGTGTTTCTACTTCGGATGTTGTTGATATGATAAAGTCACGATCTTCAAGTAGAACAAAGAGTTGATCCCTTTCAGCTTTTTTCAGTGTCTGAAGATCAGAAATATAGAGAACATACTTTGGATTGGTTTTTTCGATTTTACTCTTCCAATCTTTTGAGTTCAGAGGTACAAAAATCAGTACTCTATCTTTTCTCTTCGCATATTCAAAGGCAAGTTTGTCCACCAATTTAACATAGTTGGTTAAGATAACCAGTGGTGTAGAAAGCTTGTCGATATCTTCATCTATGCTAATGTCTTGGAGTAAATATTCATTGTACTCTTTATAAAGATTCTTATATTTTTTAAGGGTTTGATACTCTTTATAATGTTCAATCTTTCGTTGAAGTTCTTCAATCATAAAGGGTTTAACAATGTAGTCGTTCGCTCCTAATTTTAGAGGAGCAGCAACAGTATCATTGTTGATGTAGGAAACCATTAAAATAATAATTTTCTCTTTATACTTGGTAATAAGAGAGTTGAAATTTTGTCCGGGAAGATTGGTTGAGAGCAAATAAGCATCACCGGTGCTTGTTGCAATTGCTTCTTTAATGGAGGAGTAGACTTCTGTCTCATATCCGGCTTGATTTAGTTTTGTGGATATACTTTGAGCCAAGTAAAGCTCATTTTCAATTATGGTAATTTTCATTATTGTGTCCAATCATAATAGTATAATGTGGCAACAGCTTCAACAGCTACGCCCTCTTTTCTTCCAATCCAACCAAGTTTTTCAGCTGTTGTGGCTTTGATGTTGACAAGGTTAGGGGTTAAGTTAAGTAGCGATGCCAATTTGAATCGCATTGTTTTTTTATAGTTTAAAAGTCGAGGAGTTTGTGCAATGATTGCTAAATCAACATTACCAATAACATAACCCAGACGGTTTAACCTACGAACCGTATCTTTTAAAAGTTCAGTTGAGTCGGCACCTTTGTATTCATCGGAGGTATCGGGATAAAATTCGCCAATATCACCAAGACCGGCAGCTCCAAGCAGTGCATCGATAAGTGCATGAATGGCTACATCTCCATCGCTGTGGGCTTTAAATCCAAATGCTGAATCAATCTCTATGCCACAAAGTACCATCTGTTTTCCCTCTTCAAAAGGGTGAATGTCGATACCAAAACCGGTTAAGGCACGATTTGATGGTTGCGTTAAACAGTCCAGTTTAGAGAGGTCATCAACCGTGGTTAACTTGTGTGCCTTCGCTGAACCCTCCACAAAAATAATCTTTCCACCCATAGAAGCTACTGCTGAACTGTCATCGGTAAATTCTATATTGGTTGACAATGCTTTTTTTAACGTTTCCGTACATGAAAGCTGAGGTGTTTGAATAATTTTTGTATTTTCCCGATCTATTGGTGAGTTTTCAAAATAGAGCGTATCAACAACCTTAAGTGTAGGAACTACACAACTTTTGTTATTTTTTGCTAAAAGTACACGTTTTATCATTGCCTCATCAAGACAACATCGAGCAATATCTGAGACAAGTACGTAGGGAGTAGATACATTTTTAAGTGCATTACTTAATGACTCTTGTCTGCTTTTCCCTCCTACAATAAATGTGTAGTCAGCAAAATTCGACATGCTCTGTATGTCATCTTGGGATGATACGATAATGGTCTCTTTGAACGGATTAATGTTTTGAAAATCATTGGCTACTTTCAGCCAAATAGGTTGATTTTCAACCCATAACCACTGCTTTTTAGGAGGCAAAGCAAACCGTGAAGCCGAGCCTGCACCTAGAAGAATTAGTGTAATATCACTCAATGACGTCCTTTGAATTTGAAGTGTAACGATATTATACATAGGTAACCTTTGGTAACACTTTAATCATGTTACCTTTTTACACGAAATTATGAATTTTATTAAGAGGCTAAGGACAGAAAATAAGTTTTGTCCTTAGAATAGAGTGTAAGAAAATTTATTTAAACTGATGCCAAAAAGGCGTCCCCACCGTAGGAGTAGAAGGTGAAGCAAATTCACGCTTTTGCATGGTTCCTGCTTCATAGCCTAAACGGCCGGCATGAACAGCATATTTAAACGCTTGAGCCATCTTTACCGGATCCCCAGCTAAAGCAATGGCAGAGTTTAGTAAAACTCCATCGTACCCTAACTGCATTGCTTCTACTGCATCAGAGGGTTTTCCTATTCCTGCATCGACAATCAGTTTCAGTTTCGGAAACTGTTTACGAATCGCTTTTAGATTAGAAGGGTTCATTAATCCTTGTCCTGAACCAATAGGAGAACCCCAAGGCATTAAAATTTTACAGCCTACATCGGCTAGTCGTTTGGCAATTACCAAATCATCGGTGGTGTAAGGAAAAACTTCAAACCCCTCTTTAATCAATACTTCTGCAGCTTTTACGGTCTCAAAGGGGTCGGGTTGTAGGTTGTATTGGTCGCCTATAACTTCAAGTTTGATCCAGTTGGTTCCAAAGACTTCACGAGCCATTTGAGCAGTGGTGATTGCCTCTTTAGCAGAGTGACATCCTGCTGTATTGGGAAGAACCTCTATATTGAGTGATTTAATAATGTTCCAAAAGTTATTTCCTGCTTTACCATTATTATTGTTATCGCCTGCCGATTGACGACGAAGTGCCACGGTAACAATTTGTGATTCGGACACTTTAATCGCCTCTTCCATATTGGCTGGACTTGGATAGAGGGCCGAACCAATCAGCAGTCTACTCTTTAAAGTCTTTCCACCTATCTCCCAAGTATCATTATTCATTTTTAATTCTTCATTTTTCATTTTGACTCATCCTCCTTGTACGGGTGCAAGTATATCGATGGTATCACCATCGTTTATGATGGTGATACCATAATTTTTTATCGAGACAAAAGTGGTATTAATGGCAACGGCAAACCCTTTTGTTTTATATTCTAAGGCTTCTATGAGCTGATGAACATTCAATCCTTCTTCTATCTCTTTTATCTCACCATTGACGGAAATTTTTATCATTTTAAATTCCTTATTTGTATATTCCCTCATTTAATGCTTGTTCTACAATAGCAGGTGCCATCAAATATCCATGTCGATAGAGTCCATTAATACGTGTCAATTTGTCAGCATGTTCTATCTTTGGTAGGTTGTCTTTAAATGCCGGTCGGCAGTTGGTGGTCATATTGACAATTCTAGCTTCTGCAAAACCTGTGTGCATACTATAAACAGCTGATAAAAGCTCCAAACTCGAACGTACCGACATTGGGCTTTTATCTTCACTCTCTATTTCGGTGGCTCCAATAATGTATCGGTTATTGGGGCGTGGAACGATGTAAATCTTATAGCGTGGGTGTAGCATTCTGGTAGGTCTGCTTATCTTTACTTCGGGTGCTTCTAACCAAAAGACTTCACCACGAACCCCTCGTAAATCTTTCATCTCGACATTGGCTCCCAAACCTCGGGCATCAAAAACCCAATCGTAATTATAGGTTTCTTCACCTATATTAATCGTCCCTTCGGATAGAGAGGTTACTTCTGTACGCTCATGCCATGTTACATTGGGATGAGCCAAAAGATAATCACTCGAGGTTTTCATAAATACTTGTGCATCCACTTGTCCCTCATGAGGAAGATAGAACCCTTTTGAGTGTTGGTCAAGGTCGGGTTCGAGTGCCATGATTTCTTCTTTGTTTAACATTTTAATTTTAGACGCTTCTTCTACCTTAGATTGAAGTGTGCTTATAAAATGGTCAAGTTCACTTGCATCTTGAGGATGTGCTGTAATGATGCTTCCTTTATGTTGAAAACTCTCCATAATGTTCAGTTGTTCTAACAGTGAGGGCCAAAGCTCTATGGAACGTTGCCCAATATCAAAGATAATCGACTCAGCACTCTCCAACTCGGCAAACACGGCTAACATCCCTGCTGCTGTGATTCCTGCTGCCTCTTCCCCATAGGCTGTGTCACTGTCGTATAGGGTAATGGTGTACCCGTTGTTTAAAAGATTGAGTGCTAAGACTCTTCCTACCAATCCTGCCCCTGCTATTGCTACATTCATTTTATTCCACCTTTTATATTATTTAGGAACACACTTTGAGCAAAGCCCAAAGAGTTATGCTAACGCATGGTTCACTTCAGCAGTGAGCTCATGCGACTGGTCGCATTTTTCTCGTTCCCAACGTCCTCGTTGGGAATGGGTGAGAGGGTAGAGATATGGCTCTACCCCTACAGGTTTTTATACCTTTTCTATCTTGTCTGCCTCAACATACACTTCGCTTCCCATCTCTTGGAACTTCATGGACATCTCATCCATTCCTTGCTGTTTGGCTGTCTCTACATCGGTTCCCAAGCTGTCTGCGTACTCTCGAACATCAGCTGAAATTTTCATTGAACAGAACTTTGGTCCACACATTGAACAGAAGTGAGCCACTTTTGCAGCTTCCATTGGCATGGTTTCATCGTGGTATTCTCTGGCACGTTCAGGGTCAAGTCCTATGTTAAATTGGTCTATCCATCTAAACTCAAATCGTGCTTTACTCATGGCGTCATCTCTGGCTCTAGCCCCTGGGTGACCTTTGGCAATGTCGGCTGCATGGGCTGCGATTTTGTAGGTGATGAGTCCCTCTTTTACGTCTTCTCTATCAGGAAGACCCAAATGCTCTTTTGGTGTCACGTAACAGAGCATGGCACATCCGTACCAACCAATCATCGCAGCACCAATACCCGAGGTAAAGTGGTCATAACCAGGGGCAATATCGGTAGTGAGGGGACCGAGTGTATAGAATGGAGCTTCGTGACAGTACTCTAACTGTTTGTCCATGTTCTCTTTAATCATGTGCATCGGTACATGACCCGGCCCTTCGATTAGGGTTTGTACATCATGCTTCCATGCGATTTTTGTTAAACGTCCCAGCTCTTTAAGTTCTCCAAACTGTGCTTCATCATTGGCATCGGCTACAGAACCGGGGCGTAGACCATCACCTAGTGAGAAGGTAATGTCGTAGGCTTTCATAATTTCACAAATCTCTTCAAAATGAGTATTTAAGAAGTTCTCTTTATGGTGGTGAATCATCCACTTTGCCATAATCGCCCCACCACGGCTTACGATACCTGTTACACGTTTGGCTGTCATTGGTACATGGTGCAGTAGTAGTCCTGCATGAATGGTAAAGTAGTCTACCCCTTGCTCGGCTTGTTCTATCAATGTATCTCTAAACACTTCCCATGTAAGGTTTTCAGCAATTCCATCTACTTTTTCAAGTGCTTGGTAAATAGGTACGGTTCCAATAGGCACAGGAGAGTTACGCAAAATCCAGTCACGTGTGGTATGAATGTTTTTACCTGTCGATAAATCCATTACCGTATCGCCACCCCAACGGGTAGACCATACCATTTTTTCAACCTCTTCAGCAATGCTTGACGTGGTGGCAGAGTTACCGATATTTGCGTTTACTTTGACCAAGAAGTTACGACCAATAATCATCGGTTCAACTTCAGGGTGGTTAATGTTACAGGGAATAACGGCTCGACCCTCGGCGACCTCTTGACGTACAAATTCAGGAGTGATTTTCTCCGGTAGGTTTGCTCCAAAGCTCTCACCTTTTAGACGTGCTTCACGCTCTTCATCTTGTAGGTACTCGGCAGACATGGCCAAGTTTTGATTTTCACGAATGGCAATAAACTCCATCTCAGGGGTAATGATTCCTTGACGTGCATAGTGCAGTTGAGAGACATTTTTGCCTTTTTGGGCTCTAAGTGGTGTTCTCACTAAGCCTTTTGAACCGGCTGTTACAAACTCCAACTGCTCTTCGGTGTTGTATCCGTTGTCTTGGGGAGCCATAATACGCCCTTGATACTCCTCTACATCACTACGCTTGGCAATCCACTCTTTACGAATGGCAGGGATTCCTTGACCTACATCGATTTCAACTGATGGATCAGTATAGGGACCTGATGTATCGTAAACGCCAAGTTTGGTATCATCACTTAGTGAAATTTCACGTACAGGTACACGAATATCTTTATGGATTTCACCTTTTAGGTAAATTTTTGTTGACGCAGGAAGTGGCTCTCTGGTCAGTAGTTCGTTTGATGTGGTTAATGTGTCTTTATACGCTTTAGTCATGGTTTTTCCTTTTAATCTTTATAATTAAAGGAAAAGAAAGTAAATAAGTAAAACAAATTGTTTGTAGATTAAATTAGTTTCTCTTCCTTACGCTGGAATTATCCAGTTCAAGTTCTACGGAATTAGTATTTTGCATACTATCTCAGCCTACACATAAAATGTATTTGGCACTCCGAGAGATGAACCCAACTTATACATGATGAAAAATTATAGTTTGCTTAATAGTGGTGAATTTTATTGGGGATTCTTGGAGGGTGTTGCTACTTTTTTATGTAAAAATTTATAAATAATTGCGTTATAATAATCATAGTTATCAGAATAGAGCTTTTTATATGAAGTTTTAAAATAGAAAAATAGTATAGTAGAATTTCTTTTCATTAGTTCTTTACACTTTTTAAAATGCTTTTCTAATGTTTTTACTTTCTCTTGTCGCTATTCGTATTCTACTTATACTATTTTCTTTTTCTTCTTAACGTAGTTGGTTGTTATCTAATTGTAAGGCTTATTTAGCCAAGATGGCTTCGATTTTACTTTGAGCCTCAATGACACTTAAGTAGCAGAAATATATGGGGATTTTAGACTATACTGCCACTTCATTGAATTTATTTTTATAGGAGACTACAATGTCGCAAAACTTTAATGTCGAAATTCTATCTTTCGAAAAAATTACCCAAATTGAAAATGCGTGGCAAGCAGAAGATTATAAAGCCTTGTTATCCCTGATGGGACTTGAGGATGAACTTGAAAGCATTAATACAAAAGAACTTGAAGAGATGTGTCTGCTCTCGTTGACAGACCATGAACCACATGAGGCAGCTAAAATTGTCTTGAGCTATCTTTTTGAAGGAAGATTAACCGAAGGAAAAATGGATCAAGTAAGCCATAAGATGCTTGAGGATCGTTTGTGGGAAGAGTTTGCAGATCTCTCTTATCATAATGACTTTTTTAATGCCTATGAGCTTTTAAGACGTGCTTTTAATGGTATCTTTACCCAACCTATAGGTGTTTGTATACATATCAAAATCAGTATAAACAATACGGAGGCACTAGCACTGTTTGATGATTCTGCAAAACCTCTTATGGTTCGTCTGTTAGTTGCTGGTATGGAGGAAAATGTTATTTTAAATCGTCTCTATAGCGAACAAATTCAAGGAGATCAATTTGAAGAAGCAGAAAACATTATTTGGCATCTTACAGAGAAGCATCGTACAGAGAATACGATAGAGTATGAAATCGTCAGTTCAGAGTTTTGGTTTGGTGAGCTTGAAGAGGTGGAACACTACGAAGCAACGGCACATGCCGATGTATCTGAAACAGAAGCGTCGTAACCTCTTGTGGGGTCATTTGAATATTTATTTTCAAATGATTCAAAACATTCTGCACAATATCTCAATCCAACAAATACTTATAAAGTGGCACGACAAATATCTTTTTATTTTCTATCTCTATGGTTGTATCTTCATCTTCTGTGACCAGATAGGCACTCTTTAATTTAAAGTACTCCATCGCTTCGAGGAGTCCATCTATCTCTCTTTTTCTTGTTTTGGCATCTTCTATTTTGTAGCTTACATTGACCAGTATCTCACTATCATCTAGCTTGGCATAAAAGTCTACCTCTTGGTTTTGTTTGAAATAGTAGATGTTTTTTGTTTTGGCTCGTAAGTGTAAAAATACGAGATTTTCATAGAGTTTGCTGATATCTTTGTCTATGGCATAGTCGTATATTTTTTTGAAGCCATTATCTATTGCATAGACTTTTTTTGGGTTTCGTTGCTCCTCTTTGATGGAGTTTCTATAAATTGGTACTGTAAAAAGTGCATAAGCATCTTCAAGATGTGAGATGTATTGAAATAGTGTATCTTTGCTGAGTTTATACCCAAGTGATTTAAAATCATTGTAGAGTTTGTTGAAGCTTATCAGTGTAGCGATATTTGTGAAGCAGTATTTATTGAGGATTTTTAAAAGGCTTCTATTTGAGATATTGTATCTATCGACTATATCTTTATAAACTATAAGCTCAAGATAATCACTGAGTATCTTTCTTGCTATGGTTTTATCTTCACCAATAGTCTCTGCAAATCCACCATCTTTGAGATAGTTTGAGAGGGCATTTTTGATAAAACTAAGGGATTTGGAAGAGTGAAGATTGACCTCAATATTTTGAAATCTCAAATACTCTTTAAATGAAAAAGGAAATATCTCATAGCTTATGGTTCTGCCTCGCAGACTTGTAGCCATCTCGGTTGAGAGTAGTTTGGCACTAGAGCCTGTGATAAATATCTGAAGGTTCAAAGTATCATAAATTCTTCTTACATACACTTCCCACTGGGACACTGCTTGTATCTCATCCAAAAACAGATACACTTTTTCATCTCTTTTAGTAGGATAAAGTTCGTAATAACTCTCTAAAATCATATCAAGATAAGAGAGTTCCAAAGGATAGAGCCTGTCATCTTCAAAGTTTATATAGATGATATTTTCTTTTGGGACTTTAAGTCTAAGGGTATTTATCATATCAAATAAAATCGAACTTTTTCCACTTCTTCGCACCCCTATAAGTGAAATTATTTTTTTGCTATCAAGTGGTATGTTGTATTCCCTTGAAAATATATCTTTTGCTGGTGATTCTATAAAATCCGTAATGAGTCTTTTAAATATATCTTTCATTTTTATCCTTTTACATAGGGATAATTATAATATATTTTGTATCTATAGTCAAGGTTAAAATATCTATCCTAATCCCTTAACTATTTTATGTAAATATATAGTATGGGAAAAAAGTAAATGTGCTTAAAAAGATATTAAATGGGTGTTGTATTCTCTCCCATCCAAACCCTATAAAGCTCCTTATACAGTATTTTATAAAGTTCCAACTTTTTTTGAGAATGTGCGTGAGCGTAGTGCTGTAAAAAATACTTTTCCATTTTCCAATTTAATTTAAACTCCACACAAACCGTAGCCAAATCAAAATATCTATCGTTTACTCCTGCAAACTCCCAATCAATCAATACGATTTTGTTTGAAAAAAAGATGTTTTTAGGGTTCAAGTCATGGTGGCAGAGCACCAAATCTTTTTTATATTTTTTGAGTTTTAGTAGGGTGAGATTTGCTTTTTTGTGTTTGGGTTTAAAATCTTTTTTATGACTGTGAGGTTTTTTACGTACTTTTATTTTATGGAGTTTTCTAAGAGCTAAGGCAAGTTTTCTAAGCTCTTTTCTTTTTAGCGTGAATTTATGTTCTCCATGTGTAAACTCCGTAATCATGATGCTTTTTTCTATATCTAAAAGTAGGGGATTAGGTGCTAAGCTTTTGGTATGGGCTTTCTTTTGCACTTTGAATTCAAACGCTCTATCGACTAAAGTGTGTTTGAATTCCCGTATAAGGTAGCTGTTTGAACAGGTTTTTACAACATGGTTGATGTTGCAGAAACCTTGGTTTTCTAGTGGTACAAAGGTTTTTATGGTTTGACTTTGAAAGAGTTTGTATTCACTTAAATCAATTGGCACGATACTCCTTACGCCATGAGTAGTAACCCCAAAAGGCTAAGACAACATAGAGGGTAAAAAGTACAACGGTTGCATAGTATTCAGATTTAAAGTAAAGATAGGTTCCTGCACTGTCAACGACCATCCAGTAGAGCCAGTTTTCTAAAATTTTATTGGCTAACATCCATGTGGCTATGACGGAGAAGGTCATAACAAAGGCATCAAGATAGGCATGGTTAGCATCTAAATAGGTATCAGATAGATATCCTAATACGACACTTCCTATAAGACCACCGATAATTACTTGACTATGTTGCGAGAGCGTGTAGGTTGTAATGGTAAGTGGTTTTTCCTCTTTCCCTCCACGCCAGAGTATAAAGCCGTAAACTGCCATAATCATGTAGTAGAAATTAAGGACAGAAGAGGAGACCAACGCCCCCTCCCAAAAGAGAAGGGTGTAGATCAGTGTTCCAAAAAAGGCAAAAAACCATGTCCATAGCGACTCTTTGGCTGCTAGAAGTACATAAGCGATACCAAAAGCAACGGCTAGGAATTCCCATCCTGACATGAGAGAAAAGGAGTTAATTATCTCTTGCATGGTTTAGAAGTCATAACTTACAGTTGCACCAAAGGTTCTAGGCATACCTTGTTGGGTAAAGAGTTCCTTGATATATCCAGTAGCAGGATTATTTTCAAAGAAGAATCCTCTTGTTTGATACTCTGTATCCGTTAGATTTCTAGCCCATAATGTTGCTGTCCATTCACCAGTAGTGTACTCTAAACTAGAGTGAAGAAGTCTGTAGGCATCTGATTTTTGGTCATGGGTATTTGAGAAGTAGTAACTTCCTTTTCCTTCTATATTACTTTTAAGTGTCAATGCATCATTAATTCCATAGTTAAAACCTATATTATATTGGTATTTAGGTGATTGAGCAGGGGTACGTTCATTGGAGTTATAATTAAATGTAGATTTTAGTAGTCCAACAGTTGAAAAGAGATATAAATTATCGTTTGGATAGTAATCCAGTTGTGATTCTAAACCATAATAATCTCCTCTCGATGCATTAGCTAGATAGTTTTCAAAACCTTGTGCTGCCCCACCTGCATAGAGTTTAATTTGTTGGTCTTCACGTTCACCGTAAAAGAAGTTTAGTCGGCTTATTAATGTATCATCAAAATGGTTTGAATTAATACCTGTTTCAAGATTCCATAAGGTTTCGGTATTGTATGCTCTCTCTATTCCAGCTAACGAGTTACTACCATTTACTCCTCCTGGCTTATAGCCTTTTGAAACAGTTACATAGTAGAGGTCTTCAGTGTCTGATTTATAGTTTAATCCAATTTTTCCACCTGTTAAGAGTTCATCATTAGAAAGGTTGATGGGCTGAGAATTTTTGTAGTCTGTTTCCCATTTCTCAACTCTAAGTCCACCAATAAGTGTAATTTTATTGGATACAGCATGATCTAATTGTCCATAAATGGCTTTGTTTTGTGCTTCATGTGTATAGCTAGAAGCCTCATTAACACCCTCTTTAATATGGTTTCTATTAAGTTTTTCATCATATTTTTTTGCATAGAGACCTAGAGTCCAATCCGTTGAATCATTGAAAATTTTTCCTGACTCGTCCGATACCAATCTTAAGTCAATATCAATTTGTTTTTTATCTCTTTTATATTCGTCTGTATAGTTATAAGGCCAAAGTGCAGCATCAAACTCACCAGCATAAGACCAATCTTCATCATAGCTATAGGTTGTATCCGATTTAGAATAAGCAACGGTAGAGATAAGGTGCATGGTATCATTAAATTGATACGTAGATTTAAGTGCAAAAGCATCTGTCTCTTGTTGGTCTTTACCTGGATTATCAGAGTGAGAGTCTCTAGAGTTATCCAGTGTAAAAGCATCATAACCATTATCAATATCTGTATGCATAACATTTAAATCTATAGTATGGTTATCAGTAGCCAACCAGCGTAGTTGAAGTTTTGCTGCAAGTTCATCAATATTGTTGGTATCTTCACGGTTTAGATATGAGTTTTTCATAAAACCATCAGATTGATTTTGATAAACAGAGATACGACCTAAAAGCTTATCTTCAATTAATGTTCCACCAACAGCAGCCCCAATAGCTTGTGTATTGTAATTTCCAACTGTAGCTTCAATATGTCCCTCTGTCTCCTCTGTAGGTTCATTGCTACTAATATTAATTACACCTGCCATACCATTGGCACCAAATGTTGTTCCTTGAGGTCCTCTGAGTACTTCTATCTGTTTGACATCAAAGAGTGAAGCTCCTAAAGTATCATTTGAAAAGTCAATACCATCAACCATAAATCCTACAGATGGATTAATAGGTGCTTCAAACTGACTTCGTTCACCAATTCCTCGAATTTGAATGTATTTTGCTTTGGATGCTCCAGCTGTGAAGTTTACATTAGCTGTTGAACCAAGTATCTCTACGAGTGATTGCGAAGCTTTATCATAAAGTTTATCTTCACCAATAACAGTTACAGCATTTGCCGTTTCAGATAGTTTTGCTTCTCTAAAGTCAGCATTTACCACGATAGGATCAAGTGCATTTTCGCTTTCATTATCAGCAAAAGCAGAGGTATTCAAAATTGCTATAGAAGCAATAATGGACACGGTTAAAGTTGTAGATTTCATGTTGTTTTCCCTTGTAATAGTAATATGCAGGGAGGAAAGCTTGTCAGTATAATAACGTAAATAACTCTCTTCCCTACGCTGGAATTATCCAGTTCAAGTTCAACGGGTTATCTCAGCTTTTATCAATATGATAAGTAGCACCCCGAGAGATTGAATTAGACTTATAACTCAAAGTTTCTAATAGCAACCTTAGTTGAAAGAGATGTAAAATGTTTATTAAATATTAATAAATTTTAAAT
>JAHJJU010000108.1 GCA_018822805.1 bacterium | reverse complement strand
TAATCTAAGTGATTTGTATTTTGTGAAAAGTGAACAGGAGTACAGTCGTAAATATCCCGATATTGTACTGCTTGAGCGAAGTCCTTTTAAAGTGAACTTTCAATTTCTGTTTGAGATAAAGTATTATAAAAAATCCAAACCCCAAGAGAAAGCTCTTAAAATCAAAGAGGGAATCGAACAGGTGAAAGGGTATTTGGAACTTGAAGAGATAAAAGAACTTGAAAACCTCAAAGCCTATGTGATTGTGAGTGATGGGTTTGAGGTGGAGGCTGTGGTGGTGGAGTAAATTGCACCCTTGTACTAAGGGATGACGCTCAAGCCACGCCTTGTCTATCTATCAAAAGTTGTTCGACACTCTTCAAGGGTTATTTTATTCTAAGAATGAAAGTGACATTAAAACTACACTATCTAACTTTCAAGAAAACTCCCAAGACCCATCACTGCACTATAAAAAAATGACCTACAAAAGAGACAAAGATAGATACTCCATCAGAGTATTAAATAGTCACTCCTGAAAAATTATGCTAAATATATCAAAGGTGAACATTTATTAGTAGATAGGAATTTGAATTTGTTTACTGACAAATCAACTGGCAGTGTAGGTTAAATGATTATTTCATGGTACGCCCATCAGGATTCGAACCTGAGACCTTCGGTACCGCAAACCGATGCTCTATCCAGCTGAGCTATGAGCGCACATGTATTGTGAGGTCGAGATTATAGCAATTTTATTTTATTATTGCAAGCTTCTATTTAATTATTTTTAATATATTTCTCGATCTTCTTGTAATTTATAGAATTTTAATATCATCTCTATTTTAGCACGAGGGACATCCAGTGCATTTTCAATCACCATTAAATCTTTACCTTCATTATACATCTCAATAACTTTTTGTTTTATCTCACTTTGTTCCGGTGTTCTACTTTGTGCTACACGTTCTTCAAGTTCATAAATATAATCTTGTAATGAATCCACTTTTGATTCAAGATGTTCTAAGCGATCTAATTTTTCATCAGCTTTTGCTTTTTCAAAAACCATATAAAATAAAATTCCAACCACACCTACAAATGAAAAAAATGTAAAAATATATACAATCTCCATTAAAAAACCTCCATAATTATCAATATTAAAAACAGTATGCCCAAATAACCATTAACAGTAAAAAATGCTTTATCTATTTTAGTAAAATCTTTATTAACCAAATAATGCTCATAGGTTAACATAATGGCACTTAAAATTACTGCTATTGTCGCATAGATTCCTAATCCGGCACTCTCTACAAAGAGCACCCATAACACAATGGTCATAAAATGAAACATCTTTGCAATATGCATGGTATTTTTTGCACCAAATTGTGAAGGAATCGAGTGCAATCCATGTTCTTGATCAAACTCTATATCTTGCAACGAATAGAGTAAATCAAACCCTGCTACCCAAAAAAGGACTCCCCCTGCCAAATAGAGAGACCATAAAGTAATTTCACCTGAAACAGCTACCACACCGGCAATAGGTGCCAATCCTAGTGAGACTCCTAAAACGATATGGGCTAACGCTGAAAAACGTTTAAAGAAAGTATAAGCAGCCAAAACCAATAAAATAGGAACAGAGAGTTGCAGTGCTAAAGTATTAATAAAATAGGCAACCAATACAAAAACAATTGCATTAACTGCAATAAATGCAATCATTGTTGTATTGTCCACGCGTCCGTCTACTGAAGGTCGATTTTTTGTTCTAGGATTTAAAGCATCTATATCACGATCAAGATAACGATTCACACCCATGGCAAAATTTCTAGCACTTATAGCTGCGAGTACTCCTAAAAAAAGAAGTTTCCAACCAAACCAACCACCTTGGGCAACCAACATGGCTATAAAAATAAAAGGTAGTGAGAAAATAGAGTGTTGAAACATTACCAACTCAGAGAGATGGCTTATTTTTGTTCTAAATGTTTTCATCATCGGCTCTAAGGATGAGGAATCTTAATTTTACTGTTAAGTGACCATGCAATTCCTGCTACAAAAAGTCCAATAACATAAGAATTACTCAGCACTTCATACGAAAAAAGCAAATAAAGTATCCATAAAAGAATGGCTCCTAACGGTGTCGGTACGCCTTCAAAAAACTTTGTCACTGTTCCCTCTTCTGATTTCATGTTAAACTCAATCAATCGTCGAAGTCCAGAAACAATATAGGCAATAAACAAAAGACCCAAAATTAATTCTTGCATTCCTGAAGCGTCTTTAGTAATCGCATAGTAAAGAAGAAAAGAAGGCATAACAACAAAGGAGATAAAGTCAGCATAGGAGTCAACTTGTATGCCAAACTCTGTGGACAGATTGTACTTTCTTGCTACTTTTCCATCAGCAATATCTAAAATACCTGCAATCCATGCTAAAATAATGGCTGTAAAAAAATCACCATGCACAATAAAATGAATGGCAATCAACCCAGCTGCAATATTTCCAAATGTAATTAAGTTCGCGAGATTAAAACGGTTGTTTTTATCAAATAACATTTAAAATCCTTATATAAAGATGTTATTCTACCCTATTAGTAATAAGTAGTCGTTGATGATCAAATGTGAACTTTTTAAACATTATTTAATCATATAAAATATAAAATGTTTAAAAATATTGACTAAAAAAATATTTTATTTTTCTTCATGATTTATACACAATTATCTGTTAAAATCACGATTAATTTAAAATAGCATAATTATAAACAGTAGGATTTAAAACAATGAGTGATTTTTCCCAATTAGCATTAATTGGTCCAACTGCTTCAGGTAAAAGTGCCTTATCCATTGAAGTAGCCCATAAAAACAATGCCCACATACTCTCGTTAGACTCTTTAGCCATCTACAAAGAAATTAACATAGCCTCTGCAAAACCCAATATAGATGAGAGAAGTAATGTACAACACTTTGGTTTAGATGTTATTTTTCCGAATCAACCCTTTGACGTCACCACATTTATTCAACTTTATCAAGAAGCCAAAACCCAAGCATTAAAAGATCAAAAAAACTTAATTATTGTGGGAGGAACAAGTTTTTACCTTAGTGTGCTTATTAATGGTATCAGTGAATTACCGGAAATTTCTGAAAAAACCAAAGAACAGAGTCAGGAACTGATGAAAAATTTAGAGGATGCCTATCGATTTCTTTATGATATTGATAAAAACTATCTAAAAGCTATTAACATTCATGATCGTTATCGTATAGAGAAGATGTTAAATTTATACCTTGAAACCAATATGACTCCTACTGAATATTTTAAAGCACATCCTCCAAAAGCATCTATAACTGAAGATCTACCTATTTATGAAATTTCTGTTGAGCGTGATATTTTACGAAAGCGTATTAATACCCGTACCCTAAAAATGATTAAATGTGGACTTATTGATGAAGTTTTTTATCTAGAGAAACATTATACAAGAGCACCCAACAGCATGAAATCTATTGGGATTAAAGAAGTTCTCTCTTATCTTGATGGAGAGTATACTAAAATGGAGATGAAGGAGAAAATTCTTACCCATACAGCACAACTTGCAAAGAGACAACGTACCTTTAATGCTTCACAATTTAAAGAAAAAACTTCATTACCGTTGCATGAAATGAGCGATTTATTACTGCATCAAGCAGTTTTTAATTAAATCATTACTTTTTTACCTATTTTGCATAAAAACTAAAGCACCAAGTTCAGCTCCTACCTCTTCGGACACAACATCACACTTTACTTTAAAAAGATGAAAAATTCTCTCATCCTTAACTGTATCCAAACATTCATAATTCCCCATTCCTTTAGCAATGATTAAATCCATAGAGTTATAAAGTTTCATAAATGTTTCACTCGCATGAGCATACGCCAAACCAGGGGTGTCGACTCCTGAATCTACCAAGTTGGCTATTTTGTCAATCCCTATGGCTTTGGCTTCAATCAGTGTAACATCATTGATAATCGGTTTTCCTCGAACAGTGTAATAGAGTTCCAATCTAGGATATGTCTCTTTTAGTACTTCGAGTAGTAGTTTATCAAAAACATGTTCACCTACATTATCACCTATAATCATTAATGACTTAACTTCACTTAAATGTTCTAAGAATAGTACTTCATCATCAATACTAAATGGGGTATGAAAAACTTTTTCAAACTCTGTTGTCAAGTCAAAATGATTGGGTGTTGCAAAATCAATAACATTACCAGCCACAGCTGCTTTAATGGCACCTTTTAAAGAGTTAGAAACGTCTCTAACTTTTTGTTCAACTTCAGGTAACAACTTCAAAGCTTCCTGTGTTGAAACAGCTTTAAGCTCTTTATAGACATCATCATTATCAATAAGTTTTCCCAATTTTGGATACAAATCTGCAGCAGCAACCGGTGGTGAAACTTCTCCATAGTTGGCTATGGAAGCAGAAGCTATTTGTAACATTTTTTTAGAAGTTGCTTCATCAAGATTGAGATTCTTTGCCACACGTAACGATTGATTTAAGAGACAAGATAAACATTCAGACTTTAGATTCACTTGCTATCTTTCTCATCTGTCTCTTTATCTCCTCGTGCAATCAAATATTTTCCATACATCATTGCAGCCACAACAACAAGTACAACCACATAGGCAACCCACGGTTCTCGATTCATTTTCAATCCTTATAATTTAGTAAGATAATGATAGTTAAAGGGATGTTAAAAAGAGATTATGTAAAAAAATAATGGAGAAAGTAATCGAAGTATCTAAAGCTTACACCCAAAAAGGTGTAAGCAAAAAAGAGAGTAAAAAGTTTTATTAGTTAAAACCTATACCAGAAATTTTAATCATCTCCGTAATATACTCAAGCAGTGGATCAACATAGAACATTGACCCTACAGTAACAAATACTGCAAAACCAAGAATGGTCATCAATGGTGTTGACACATTGTAGTATACTGTTGCTTCATTTACCTGTCCTGTCGGTTCTTTTAAGAACATGTACACGATTAATTTCAAGTAGTAGTAGGCAGCAATGGCAGAGTTAAGACCCATGACAATCGCCAACCATACATAACCTGCATCAACGGCAGCAGACATAAGGTAAATTTTACCCCAGAATACTGAGAATGGTGGTACACCGGCCAGAGACAACATAAAGAGTGCCATAACCACTGCACCAATTGGCATAATTTTAATCATCCCAGAGAATTTCTCATAGGGGTGGTCATATCGTGCATGGTGAATTCTATGCTTATGTCGACTTACCCATAACATTGCAAATGCACCAAGGTTTGTAAACATAAAGAGTCCATAATACAAGAAGATACCTGTGTTTGCTTTGGTGGTTGCAAGGGCAATTGCAGCCATTACAAAACCGGCATGAGAAATTGACGAGTACGCCAACATTCTTTTCACATCTTCTTGAACCAATGCCATAATATTAGCAATGGTCATGGTAACAACAGCCAATACTAAAATAGCCACTTGTACCCACTCAATTCCAAGCTCAATGAACATCTCAAAAATTCTCATAGAGACAACAAAAGCAGCTACTTTTGGAACGACTGACATATAACCGGCTAATGGAGCTGAAGCTCCCTCATAAACATCCGGTGCCCAAGTATGGAATGGGAACAATGAAAGTTTAAAGGCAAATGATGCAAGTAAGAATCCTGCTCCACCTAAAATTAGAATCATCATTCCAGCTTCATCCATTCTACCTTGAATTGCTTCAGCAATTTGATAAAGCTCTAAACTTCCGGAAATACCATAAAGAATAGCAGCACCCATAGAGTAGAAACCGGCTGCCAATGCACCCATGGTAAAGTACTTCACGGCTGCTTCAAATGAGTTATGTCTATTATGAAGTGCAATAAGTGTATAGAGTGATAGTGATGCTGTTTCAAGACCAACAAAGATAAGAATCAAGTTATCAGAACTTACCATAAATTGGAATCCTGCAATCATAAACATAAACAGAGCAAAGAACTCCGGATAGGAATACTCATGGAATCTTTTAGAGGTCAGTGCTAAAGGAATAAACAACATAGAAGCTATTAAAATGATAATCTGAGAAAGTATCGCAACACCATCAATCAGCATTACATCAAAAAATCCTCGCTCATTATATTGAAGACCAACGGTTGCACCTAAATCAATTAACAAAATAAGAATGGTCAACATGACATAAAGAGACTTATGCAGATTCTCTTTTATTAAATCAATGGTCAAAACAATCAAACCACCAGCAATGGCAATCAACATTGGCATTAATGTGACCAGATTCAATTCTGCCAAAGAAATATTTACAGGCTCTAACATTATTCTGCCTCCTTTTTACTTATGATAATGGCATCTTTAGTTGACGGAAACTGTGCATGCTCTTCCATTTGAACCAATAATTTCTTTACAGAGTTATCAATTGGCTCAAGTACAGGTTTAGGGTAAACACCCAACCATACAACAATAGCAACCAATGGTAGTAATGCTGTAAGCTCTCTGGCATCTAAATCTTTTAAACCAAAGTTCTTCTCATTGGTAACCGGACCAAAGAAAGACTTTTTAAAGAGTGCCAACATATAGATAGAACCGATAATAATGGTAGAACCGGCAATAATTGTACCAATGACTGATACTTTATAGAAACCTAATAATACAAGGAACTCACCAACAAAACCAATGGTTAGTGGTAAACCTACCGATGCCATTAACATGACACCAAATACGGTTGCATAAATTGGCATCGTAGCAGCCAATCCACCAAATTCACTCATAAGTTTGGTTCCTCTTCGCTCATAAATAACACCTACAAGCATGAACAGGGCACCTGAAACAATACCGTGTGACAACATTAAGAAAATAGATCCACCTAGACCTTCAGCATTCATTGCAAACACACCAATCATAATAATACCCATGTGTGAAACCGACGAGTAAGCAATCACTTGTTTCATATCTTTTTGTGCAAAGGCTACCATGGCTGTATAGACAACCATGATGAGAGAAAGTACCATAATAAATGGTGTAAAATCTACTGACGCATCCGGTAAAATTGGTAATGAGAATCTTACAAAACCATAAGTACCCATTTTAAGAAGTACAGCTGCAAGAATTACAGAACCAATCGTTGGTGCCTGCCCGTGAGCATGTGGTAACCATGTATGGAATGGGAACATTGGAACTTTGATAGCAAAACCGGCAAAGAAAGCCAAGAACAACCAGAACTGCTGATCTGCTGTTAACTGTAATTTATACCAATCTAAAATGTTAAATGACCAAACACCGGCTTCTAAATTATAAAGATACGCCATGGCCAAAAGACCGACCAGCATGATTAATGATCCGGCAAAGGTATACAAGAAAAACTTAACGGCTGCGTAAACTCTTGTTGGTCCACCCCATGCTCCAATAATATAAAGCATTGGCACCAATGAAAGCTCCCAGAACAAATAGAAAACAATGGCATCTAATGAAACAAATACCCCTACCATGGTCATCTCTAAAAAGAGAAGAGAAACGATCATGTTTTTCATATTTGGAGTATCTTCACGAAGTAAGATAATACCCAACAGTGTTATCATGGTAGCCATAATAACAATGAAAAGGGAGATACCATCAACTCCTAAATTGTACGAAATACCAAATTGTGCAATAATCGGTACATACTCTGTAAACTGCATACCTGCATTACTGCCGTCAAAACTTATCCATAGCCAAATTGAGAGTAAAAACTCTACAGCTGCAACTGCAATACCGTAAGCTTTAGCACTCTTCTTATCAACTACGAATCCTAAGATTCCTGCTAATGCAGGAAAAAATACTAATGCACTTAATATATGACTCATAACCCCTCCTTAACCTATGGCAGTAGCTAATGCTGCTGCCACTACTAATAACAATGCACCTGCACCCATCCAGTTCAGATACGATGAAAGGTTACCATTTTGCATACCTCTTGAAACATCACCCGACTTGTAGAACGCTTTGGCAATAAGATCAACTGACCCATCAACGACTGCTTTATCAATTGCCCAGAATTTTTCAGATGCAATTGTATATGGTTTAACCAAGAACTCATCGTAGAATTTTGGTACATAATACTGGTTTTCTAACAATTTATAGATGAATGAAGCCTCAAACTCTTCATCTCTTTTCCATGCATTAGCACCTTTACCTGCATATTTTTTATACGCAATTACAATACCGGCAACAGCGATAATAACTACAATTAATCCAAGTAACCAAGCCCAGTGGTGTGTATGGTGACTCATCTCATAAGCAGGAAGATTTTTAGTGATAAACGCTTTAAAATCATCCATGAACCAACCAAATGAAATAGCAAGAATAGCCAATGGTGCCATTGCTACCAACACATATTTATACATATCGTGTGGGTGGAAACCTAATGCTTCATAACGCTTTTCACCATGGAATGAGAAGAATACTTGTCTAAAGCTATAAAATGCTGTCATACCTGCAGTAATAACCAAGATTCCCCAAATAATGTATGTGCCTTCATTAAATGCAGTTTCAATAATGGCATCTTTTGAATAAAAACCGGCAAATATAGGAAGTCCTGCAAGTGCAACTGAAGCAATACCCATATAGATATATGAGCCCATCATCGCTTTTTTAAGTCCACCCATTTTGAAAATATCAAGCTCATCGTCCATTGCGTGCATAACGTTACCGGCACCAAGGAAAAGCAACGCTTTAAAGAATGCATGTGCTGCAAGGTGGAAAAGAGCAATCCAGTATGCACCTAGACCGGCAGCTGCAAACATGTACCCTAACTGAGAGAGGGTTGAGAGAGCAACAATTCTCTTGATGTCTCTAGCTATAAGTGCCATAGATGCTGCATAGAAAGCAACAAATGTTCCTAACGCAGCAATAAAGAGAGATACTCCGGAAACTGCTTCTAATGAGAAGAGAGGGTTTGCTCTAATAACAAGGAAAACCCCTGCTGTTACCATGGTCGCAGCGTGAATAAGTGCAGAAACCGGTGTAGGACCTTCCATCGCATCGGTAAGCCATGTATGCAGTGGAAATTGAGCCGATTTACCCATAGCACCGATAAAGAGTGCAATAGCAATCGCTACTAAAATTCCATCAGCCAAGTTTGGCATTGCTGCAAAGACAACATCATATTGTAATGAACCAATGTTCCAGTAGATAAGGAAAATACCAACCAACATACCAAGGTCAGCCACACGGTTCATAATAAATGCTTCATTTGCTGCCCATGATGGTGAAATCGACGGGTTTTCTTCAAATGGTCTGTCTGCCTTATGATACCAGAAACCAACGAGTAACCATGAACAGACACCAACACCTTCCCAACCGATAAATAGACCGGCAAAGTTATCTGACATAACCAAAATAAGCATTGAAAAAACGAATGCTGAAAGGTATGAGAAAAATCTGTTGTATGATTTATCATGATCCATATACCCGGTAGAGTAAATATGAACAACTGTTGAAACCAAGGTAACCACCACCATCATGGTAACCGATACTTCGTCTACAAGGAAACCAAATGGAATACTTAAATCACCGGCAGAAATCCAATCCATCATGGTTACATGAACTGAACCATGATGAACAACATGAACTGCCAATGCAACTGATGCTAAAAATGAAACAAACAAGAGTGTAGAAGCTACCCATCCTGTTATTGCATTGCGAGGAGCATTACCAAAAAATAATCCAGCGAACATTGACCCAACAAAAGGAGCAAAGAGTGCTACATATACTAAACTTTCCATTCTGCCTATCCTTTCATTGATGAAATGGTCTCAAGATCAAGTGAACCATATTTCTTATATAGGACGATTAAAAGTCCTAAACCAACAGCAACTTCTGATGCTGCAACAGCGATGACAAAAAAGGCAAACATTTGACCTGACAAATCACCATAATAATTACCAATGGCTGTAAATGCAACATTTACAGCATTTAACATAACCTCTGTAGCAAAAAAGAGCATCAAAAGATTTTTTCTTCTAAGTACCCCTACAAATCCTATACTGAACAGTAAGCCTGCAAGTATAAGATAATGACCAATACCTATTTCCATCATTTCGCTTCTCCTTTTAGAATTTCATCTTCTAACTCTTGGTCTGAAACTTCACATTCAGTTAATGAGTAATCCATTTTCTTACCGGCCAAGATAATACCGGCAATCATTGCCACCAATAACATAACGGCTGCAACTTCAAATGGTACAAGATATTTAGTAAATAGAACCATTCCTACTGCTTGTGCATTTCCTACACCATCAACAATCGGATAAAGTGCTTGAACATTCTCTCCAATAATCGGTGCTGAGAACATCACTACAAATACTAAAGCCATTAATCCACCCAATAAAAATACCAATGCAGGGTTTTGATGCTTCTCTTTGATATCTTTTGTTGCATCAAAGAACATCATTGCAAAGGCATAAAGTGCCATAACGGCACCCACATAAACGATCAACTGAACAACGCCCAAGAAATCTGCTCCTAAAAGGAAAAAGAATCCTGAAATCATTACCATTCCTGCTGCCAAAGCTGTCATGGCATAAAGGACATTTTTACTCATCACCGTAATCAAAAACAATATCGTGGTCGATATTGCAAAGATATAAAAGGCTATTACTTCATACATATTCTTCTCCTTTTTAGTACGCTAATGGCGTTTTTTTGATGTTTTCATCAGCGTTTGAACTAATCGCACCAAAACCGTCATACTCTTGTTGAAGATTTAATTTGTCAATTGGTGTCAACATATCTTCAAAAAGTGAGAAACTTGCTCTCTGTTCGGAAGCCGTCTCATAGCGTGGTCCATGAACAATCGCTAACTCCGGACACACCTCTGCACAATATCCACAGAAGATACATCGTCCAAAGTTAATCGTATACTCAGAGACCTCTTTTCTTTGATTCTCATCATATCTTGTGTCCATAGAGATACAGTTAGAAATACAGATCTTCTCACACAGTCCACATCCAATACATCGGTAATGACCACTCTCTAAAAGTCTAAGCATATCATGAATGGCTCTATATCTTGGAGAGATCGGTAATTTTTCAAACGGATATTGCGTTGTATGCATTTTACCTCTAAAGAGTGCATTCCCCATCTCCCGTAACGTCACCCAAAGTCCTACAAAAAGCTCTGGTTTAAATGTTCGTGAAACTACTTGTTTAAACTGACACCATCCACAAGTAGGAGAGTGCTCTAAGTCTAACTTCTTATAATTTTGTGTTCCAACATTTCTGTTTTTAAATTGTTCTAAACTCATGTCTACTCCTTACACTAACATCATCACGATACCCGTGATAATAACATTGATAACGGCTAATGGCATTAAAACTTTCCAACATAACCACATTAATTGATCCGGTCTAACATGAGGCCAAGCTGCTCGTACCCATAACATAAAGAAGAATGAGAAAGCAATTTTAGCAATAATCATCAACCAACCCGGAAAAATCCAGAAATCATTGTATCCACCAAGGAAAACTACAGCTGCAATAACACCAATGGTAATCATGTTGGCATACTCACCGATAAAGAACATACCCCATCTCATACCTGAATACTCTGTTGCATATCCTGAGATAACTTCTGCTTCATGCTCCAAAAGGTCAAACGGTGTTCTATTGGTCTCGGCAAATCCTGCAATAATAAAAAGAACAAAGGCTACGGGCTGATAAACAACCATCCAAAGACCATCGGTTTGATAATTGTTAAAATCTACAAATGAAAGTGAACCTACCATCATAATTGGTGCCAAAATTGATAATCCGGTAATCACCTCATACGATAAAAACTGAATGGCTGTTCTAGCTGATCCGATAATACCCCATTTATTCGCCTGTGCCATACCTGCTAAAAGTGGACCATAAAGACCGGCTGCCATCATGCCCAGTACAAATAAGATACCTACATTAATATCGGATGCAATAGACGGTACATAAATATCAACAAAGGGAATGGTAAAATCAGGAAAAACAGGAACAGCTGCTAAGGCAATAAATGCCGTCGCTGCTGTAATTGCCGGTGCCACAGCAAATACAACCTTATTTGCAT
Source organism: bacterium (assembly GCA_018822805.1). Classification (GTDB taxonomy): domain Bacteria; phylum Campylobacterota; class Campylobacteria; order Campylobacterales; family Sulfurovaceae; genus UBA1140. The sequence continues at coordinate 13,868 of JAHJJU010000108.1, read as the reverse complement.
GCTGAGGAATAATATCTTCTTTGGTAAAAAGTTTAATACCATCTGCTGCCAACTGTAACAGTCCATGAGGACCAACGTGCATTGGTCCGAGTCTTCTTTGCATAAATGCAAGTATTTTTCTCTCAATAAATGTACCAAACCCTGCGATTGCTGAAATAACAGCCAAAATCAAAACAGCTTTGATAATGACCCCGGCAGCCGTGACTTCAGGTAATATTGTTGCTTCCATATTTACACCTCTCTTATTGTTACTGTTTGATATCGTGACTCAGCAAAGAGTTCATAGATATTTTCAGCACTTTTAAAATCAGGAACAGCAACAATGTTACCTTCCATCCTATCATCAACGATTACATCAAGTGTAATGCTCCCCATATCAAATGTAACTTCAACTTTTGAACCAAGTGTTTCTGCTTTAGCAGGACTGGCATAAAGTCCAAACCCTTCAAAAATTTGGTGTGCTTTATCAGAGAAGTCATTAAATTGCCGTTGTGGATTACATCGATAAGCAATCTCACCCTCTAACCCTCTACTCTTATCAAACTTCTCTATAGAAACCTCTTCAACCTCAATTGATGTTGTCTCTAACACGTACCCTCTGTTCTCTGTACCATCATTCAAGTAACCATTTGGTAAGGAATCAAACTCAACAGCCTTAAACCCTTTCGCTGTTGGAAGATGCTCTGTCCAATCAATGGTCTCCTTTGGTGCAACAGCGACTTCTCTCATAATGTCATTAAGTTCATAACCATGATAATCAACAGCAGCATTCGTTGGCGTTACTCTTTTGTGCATGTTGGTCAAGGTACCCTCTTGTTGATTCATCGCCGGCATATCCAAATCACCATCACCAAGTGCAGAGAGTTTAAAGTCTCCTGACTCATTATAACCAATGGTAAATCCATCTGCTTCATCATCAAGGTCACAAATAAGTGCCACTCCCAATGAGTTGGTTTTTGGTGGAATCATGGCTACGCTTACCTCTGATGATGCTTCAAGAACAGCAATCAATTTTGCAAGATTCTCGGCTTTTTCATGGAAGTACAGATCTTCACCTACCATTAATGAGAACTTCTCTTTTTTCTTCATCATCTTATCAAATGCTGCATTGAACTTATCAGCATCTCCACCAAGTGTTGTAATAAGTGCGTCTCTATCCAACTGCTCTTTTACAGAATCAGAAAGTTTATCTTTATCTGCAAACAAGTCGATGATTAAAAGAAGTGCAGCTTCTTCATGACCTGCTTGATGAACAAATGATTCAACGGTTTTACCAAAGGTAGGTACCAAAGTATCCCCTACCGGATGGAAGTATAAACCTGCTCCTTTATTCATCTTTTGAACATTGTTAAATGCATAACGTGCATTTGGATTATCATTTCTTAAGCTTGTACCAACTGACATTACAAAATCACTCTGCATCACTTCTTTAAAATCAAGTGTATAGAGTGAATTTCCGGATGCTTGAGTATAGAAGTTCAAGAAACGCTGGAATGCTCTGGCTTCACGGTTAATCAACTTCACACCCAACTTCTCTTTCAAAGTCTGAAGCATGAGTGCTTCTTCATTGGTAATTACAGAATTAAAATGAATCACTTTGGCTTGCTTAAAGGCTTCAACTGCAGAGGCAAAGGCTACTTCATCTTTACCTTCAATGTTATTTTCAAAGTCATAAGCAAATCGTCCTGCTCCACAAAGTGATACATAGTTCCACTCATTGGTCACACGGAATATTTTCTCAGTTCTATCTTCGATTGATGCCGGTTTGGTCTCATAATAGATTTGACATCCTGAACTACAGTGTGCACAAGTTGCAGGAATTTTCTTTAAATCCCAAGCATTTGATGTATAGACAAAATCTTTGGATACCAAAGCACCAACTGGACAAACGGCCACACACTCACCACAATCAGAACAATCGGTTGAACCTGTACCGTTACTTGGTGCAATCACGGATTTTTGAAGTTTGTTCCACATGGCATAAGCATCTTTAGGCATGTTGTCTTTCCATGACTTATCAAGTGCTTCTCCACCTCTTGAAGTTGTCTTAATAGCAGCATCACCAATCATGTCTTTACACACGGTTGTACAACGCTCACATACAATACAAAGACCCGGATCGTAATGAAGAACTGAACTCCAATCACTTGCTTCTCTTTTGGTATCTTGAATACTATAAGATTGTGAATCAACTTGTAATTCAAGTGTATAGTTTTGCAACTCACACTCACCACTTTGATCACAAACCCCACACTGAAGTGGGTGGTTCACATCATAAACTTCCATCATCGCTCTACGCTCTGCTAGAATATCCGGTGTACTTACCGTGATCTCCATACCCTCTTTAACTTTGGCATTACATGAATAAACTTGCTTACCGTCAGCTTCAACAAGACAAATACGACACGCTAATGTCGGTGAACACCTTGTCAAATAACAGATAGCAGGAATAAACACATCGTTGGCACGAGCAGCATTAAGAATATATTCACCCTCTTTTGCTTTATACTCAACACCATCAATAGTAATACTTACCATATTTTCTACTGTTTGTACTTCACTCATATTAGCTTCCTACTCTTTCTAAGTCTACTTGACTAAATCTATAAGAGGATAGCAAAGCACTACTTAATCCCATATCAAATGTAGGATTAAGTGCAATGGTACCCTTTAAAGATGTATCAATCTTAAACACTCTCTCAAACTTAACACCATCAATGGTGTAACATACGGTATCACCATCTGTTACTTTGGCTGCTGTTGCAAACTGCCCTGAACCCAAAAGATAAGCATCTCTCTTTAACGTTTCACACTGTGCTGTAAATGGCGTAAACTGATCCATGTGGTTACAATTATAAACAACCACACCATCAAGTCCACTCAACTCTTCAACCTCTTCTATCTTTCTATTGGCTGATGCTTTTTGAGCTCTCAACAGATACCCTCTGTTTTCATTCCCTATGGCATCAAAATAGTTAGGCAAAGCATCAAATTTTGTTGCTTCAAATCCTTTATCCAGAGGCAGTTGTTCCGTATAATTAATGGTATACTCTGCATTTAATCCTAAAGCGTTTGCAATATCATTTAAAACATATCCACCATACGAGATAGCCACATTGGTTGGAACCACACGTTTGTCTATCGAAGTAAGTGTTCCCTCTTGTTGATTCATAGCAGGCATATCCAAATCACCCTCACCAAAAGCTGAAAGCGTAAAGTCACCTTGTACGTTATAACCAATGGTTGAACCTTCAAGTTCATCATCAAGCTCACAAATCAATGAAACACCCAATGCGTTGGTAGTTGGTGGAACCAATACCACATTAAATCCGGCAAAGTGTTCTAATAATCCAAGCAGTTTAGCAATGTTGGCTGCTCTAGGATGAGCATACACATCAGCACCCACAACCAAAGAGAATCCAGACTTTTTCAGCAATGATTTTGCCAATGCTTCCAGTTCCTCTTCACCAATATTGGTCTCAGCAGACAAGTTCCCGATATCCAAGTTATCCAATGCTGTTTGAATCCCTTTAGGCAACTCAATATCTTTTAGAAGTGTATCAGCTAACAGTGCTGCCACACCCTCTTCCGATCCGGCTTCATACTTAATAAACTGTGTCACAATGTTTTGCATTGAACTGTCTTCAAGTGAATGCATGTAGGCAACTCTTGCACGATGCCATTTACTTGCCATGTTGATGTGATATTTTACCATTGGATTATCATCGTTGATACGTGAACCCATTACAATCACAGCTCGTGATTGACTCAATGCTTTTAAGTTGCCGTTATAAAGTGTTGAACCCGTTACTTCCGAATAAGCTTTTAAAAACGATTGGTAATCTTTAGCCTCTTTAGAGACCAATTTATACCCTTTAAGCTCTTTTAATTTTTGTAAAATCAACGCCTCTTCATTCGAGATATTCGAGCTAAAATTAATAGTACCTGCGTCATTGAATGCTTTAAGTGCTGAAGTAAATGCCTCTTTATTTTTGATCACATTTTCATTAGCAAAGTTAAATCCAAAACGCCCGGCACCACAAAGTGAAGCGTGTTCAGCATTGTTGGTGACTCTATAAACTTTATCACCTTTAACTTCATAGTTCAACTGACACGCTGAAGAACAATGGGTACACGATGCCGGAATCTGATTAAGTTCCCATGCATTCGCACTGTATTTAAAGTCGCTACTCACTAAAGCACCAACAGGACAAACAGCTGCTGCTTCACCGAGTGAACTTAAATTTTGATCTTGTTTAACATTTAAAATGGTTGAAGAGTATCCTCCAAATTTCACTTTTAACGCTTCATCACCTGTAATTTCAGTTGAGACACGTACACACTTTTCACACATAATACAGAGTGCCGGATCATAGGAGATATGTCCCCAATTCTGAACAGGTCGTGATGGTTCTTTGGTCGTAAAATTTTGTCCACTAACCCCAAACTCCATCGTCTTGTTCTGAAGGTCACATTCTCCACTCTTGTCACATACCCCACACTCTAAAGGATGGTTTACATTATAAAGTTTCATAATGTTCTGACGCTCTTTGTAAAGCTCAGCATTTTGCGTGTGAATCACTGCTCCATCCGTTGCTTTCTCTTGGCATGAAAGAATCATTCCATCCACACCCTCAACATCGACCACACACATACGACACGATGCAATAGGCAGTACCTTAGTAAGGTAACACATGGTCGGAATATAAATATCATTCTCTCTAGCAATCTCTAAAATGGTCTGTCCAAAAACACCGGTACAAGCTTTACCATCAATCGTTAAGTTAATTGTTTTAGCTGTTATATTTCTTGCACTGCTCATTATACTGCCACCATCGATATGTAGTAACATCGCATACAACGCTCTGCTTCTGCTATCGCCTCTTCTCCGGTAAACCCAAGATTTACCTCTTTATTGTTGGTTTTACGCTCATCTACACCCAGTTTTTCACTTACATTTCTAGGTATTCCAGGCATCCAACCTGTTACTTTCTCTTTTTTGTCATAGACTTTAAGTCTTGCCAAGTGGTCTTCCATTATCTCATCATCAAGAAGGGTACACTCACCATCATAGATATAACGAGAAATAACTGATGCAGCACGTCTTGCTTGCCCTACAGCATTTACAATGGTCATTGGTCCATACTCACAGTCACCGGCAGCAAAGAGACCCTCTCGTGATGTCATGTAATCTTTACCGTTAGTTAAAATAGAGTTCCAAGAGGTCATCTCAATGTTCCACTCTTCCGGAAGAATTTGCAAATCAAGCGACTGAGAAACGGCAGGAATTAAATAATCACACTCAATGTCCATATCTCCACCTTCTACCTTTTCCAATTGTGGACGTCCACCATCCGGATCCGGAACCAATTCAAAGGTATTCACTTTAAGTCCGGTAATATTCTCACCATTATCAAAAATTTCTTCAATCGCAGAGTAGAAGATAAACTCAACACCTTCTTCAACAGCTTCATGATACTCTTCATAGGTTGTGTTTCTAATAATGGTCTTTTCATCTCTACGATAAAGCATAATTACTTTTTTCGCACCTTCACGTATTGAACATCGTACAACGTCCATTGAGGTAAATCCACCACCAACACAAACAACAGTTTTATCTTTAAGCTCATTAGATGCAGGAGATCCAATACCATATTTATGCCATAAGTTAACCTTGTCAAGCATGGCAATAGCACCCCAATAACCACCCATTTTGGTATTTTCATTGTTTGCACGAACTTTCTTAGAAAGTCTCGCACCAAATCCAAGCAAAGTTGCATCATACTCAGCTTCTATCTCTTTAAGACGCTCTGCATCAACACGATGATTATTGGTAATAGATACAGCTTCCATCTCAAGAACCAAGTCAATATCTTTGTTATATTTATCAATAGGCATTCTGTATTCAGGAACACCCACGGCAACTTCACCACCATTAACAGGTAGTTCTTCAAAAATATCTACTTTAATTCCCTCTAATGCCAAGTAATATGCAGCCGTTAAACCAGCAGGCCCAGCACCAATAATGGCTACTTTTTTGCCATCGTTTCGAAGAGGTTTTGCCTCATGAGGATGTTGCCACGGTAAACCATGATCCGTCTCATAATCAGCACCCAATCTTTTCAGTTCCATAATAGAGATAGGCTCATCAAGGTTCATACGTCGACAAGCATCTTCACATGGGTGTGGACAAACACGCCCACAGGTATGTGCCAATGGCATGGTTTGACGGGTTGCTGCCAATGAATCGGTAAAGACCATGTCTCGTACACCTTCAATATAGGCAGGAATATCAACATGTGCAGGACACATATCGGTACATGGTGCTGTTACTTTAGCTATATATGAGATATCTCCTTCATAATGAACTGATTGCATCTGTCCATCAATACAGATATCAAATTGATCTTTGTAATGCTCCATTAAATCTAAAATAGGTTTAGGAACCGTACGTCCAATCTCACATTTTGATGTTACCATCATGGTTTGTGAAATCTCTTTTAGGTGAGCAATATCATCATGACTTCCCTCACCTCGTGCTATTTTGTCGAGTAAATCATAAAGAATTCTACCACCCCAACGACCAGGAGCACAACGTCCACAGGCTTCAGAGTACTCTTGGTACTGTGCAGCATATTGTGTTGCCAAGACAACAGCATCTATATCTTCGTCGAAAATGGCAACACCATCCCAACCAATAAATGCTTTAGAGTCTCGTTCTCCATGATAGGTTTCAGGCAGTTTAAACCCTGACTCACTCCACTCCTGAGATGGTTTACCACGGTTATCGATAAATTCATCCCTCCAAGTAGAGAACAGTAGCTTTGCCATTAGTCAGCCTTTGCTGTGCTATCTGATGCGTTCTCTTCTGCTTCAGCTGCTGCTTTTTCAGCTTCTTCTTTTGCTTTTGCTTCAGCCTTTTGGGTATCAGCCTTAGCCTTTGCAGCAGCTTTCTCATCAGCAATTCTCTGAGCTTCTATACGTTTCTCTTCAGCCAATTGAGCAGCTTTTTGGGCTGCTTCTTTTTTAGCTGCAATAGCTTTATCGTCAAGCTTTTTAACCACAATGGTCCAGTCAACTTCATTAAATTTAATGGAGTTCATAAGCTCATGTCCTGTCTCTTTGATAAAATCAGCAGATTTTTGAATAGAAGAGTAGTCCCCTACTTCAAAGAGAAAAATTCCTACTTCATTAACTTTTAGACCACTGTTAATCAGTTCGCCCATTCGGTCATAGAAGTCTTCATGTAAATGTCTTAAATCATATCTTTGCATATTCTCTCCTATCTATCTACTTCACCAAATACAATATTGGTAGAACCAATAATTGTAACAACATCTGCGATATACGTACCTACTAAAATCTCTTGAAGCAATCCTGTATGGAAGAAACTTGGTGCTCTACATTTAAGTCTATAAGCATAAGGTTCACCTTCTGATTTAATGTAGAATCCAAGTTCACCTTTTGGAGACTCTGTTGGAACATAGACTTCACCTTTTGGAGGTCTCATACCTTGAGTTACCAATACAAAGTGTTGCATCAATGCATAGTTTTGTGTCATAATCTCCTCTTTAGGAGCCGAGATATATTGTGGAGCATGTGCCATCAATTGTGGTTCTGTTCCATCATATTTAAGAATCAATTGTCTAATAATCTTCGTTGATTCAGCCATCTCTGCCATATAGAGTCTATATCGACCATACGAGTCATTGGTATCAGCTACCGGAATGTCAAAATCCAATTCAGGATAAAGCTCATACGGCTCTTCTTTACGAATATCGTAAGGAATTCCCGAACCTCTTAACATTGGACCTGTACATCCCCATGAAAGAGCATCTTCTGGAGTCAATACACCCACATCTTCAAGACGCATTTTCCAAATTCTGTTCTCTTGTAAAAGAGCATTATACGTATGCTCTAATTCATAATCCACTTTATCACAGAATGCTCTGATGTTTCTCATAAAATCGTTTGGTAAATCCAATGGAACCCCACCAATTCTAACAGCCGAATGTGTTAATCTTGCTCCACAGTAGTCTTCCATTAAGTCCATAGCAAATTCACGTTCACGGAAAGCATAAAGGAATACCGACATCGCTCCAACGTCAAGTGCATGTGTCGCAATGAAGAAAAGGTGAGAGATAATTCTGTTCAATTCCAATAACATGGTTCTAATAACTTGTGCACGTCTTGGTGCTTCAATACCAAGAAGTTTCTCTACAGCCAATGCATACGCATAGTTATTTGCAGTTGAAGCGATATAATCCAATCTATCTGTGGTTGGTAAAAACTCATTATAGGTCATGTTTTCAGCCATCTTTTCAATACCACGATGAAGGTAACCAATATCAGGATAGGCTTTAACCACCTGCTCCCCGTCCAACTCTAAAACCAGTCTTAACTGACCGTGAGCCGAGGGGTGCTGTGGACCAAAGTTAATAACCATCGTATTGTCATCACGCTCAAAATTGAGGTTTTCAAAAAATGGGGATAATTTATTTGGTTGTTGCATACTCTACCTCTACTTTCTTTTATCCATTTGTTTACCACTGTTTTTAGTGTAGTCAACAAGTAATGTTTTACTGTACTCAATTGGAGTTTCAGTTTCACCTTCAGAAATGTCTGCACCAAACGGTACTTCATATCCAACTCTTGAGAATCGTTTTGTATCGTATCTTTCAACTTGAGCTTGATCTCTGTTCTCAGGTCCAATAGCCTCTCTGGCATCTTTTCCAAAAATTTTATCAACCTCATACCATGAAGCAAACTCATCGCCATGTAATGGATACGTTTTAAGAAGTGGATGACCTTCCCAATCATCAGGCATCAGAATTCTTTTCATAAATGGATGGTTGTTGGCTACAATTCCAAACATATCAAACATCTCACGCTCTGCAAAGTTTGCTGATTTGTATAAAGGAACCACAGATTCTACTGCTTGACCTTTTGTTACTCTACACACCAAACGCATTCTTTTCACTTCTTTAAGATTTAACATTTGATAAAAAACTTCAAAATTTCCATCTTTTGCCAAGTAATCTACAGCAGACATCTCAGAAAGCATCGCATAACCACACTCATTTTTAAGCGTCTCTAATGCTTTAAAATTCTCTTCTGCATTGATTTCAACAATCATTTGACCCAACATGATTTTTGCTGATTTTACTGCTACTTTTGATTCTAATGTTGCCAACTGTTTTGCAAATACTTCATCCGTAGCTACATCAAATGTCGGTACAGAGGGTACAACATGGTATCTGTCAGTATAGTAAGCTTTGCCTTGTACATTGTCTTTTGGGGTATATTTTCTCATTTTATATTAACCTCAAATTTGATTTTGTATTGTTCTTCATGTTTGCAGACTCTCTTCTAATTTTCTTTTGAAGCATCATCAATGCATATTGAAGCGTTTCAGGTCTAGGTGCACAACCGGGAAGATAAATATCTACAGGAACAATTCTATCAACACCTTGAACCGTTGCATACGTATTAAACATACCCCCTGTATTGGCACATGATCCCATTGAAATCACCCATTTAGGCTCTGTCATTTGATCATACAATCTTCGTGCAAACTCAGCATGTTTTTTAGAGAGTGTACCGGCTAAAATCATAACGTCGGCTTGCCTAGGACTTGCTCTAAAGATGGTTCCCATTCTATCGAAGTCATAACGTGAAGCTCCCGATGCCATCATCTCAATCGCACAACATGCGAGTCCGTATGTTAATGGCCAAAGTGAGTTACTTCGTCCCCAGTTAACTAAATGATCTACCGTAGTCAATGCTACCGGTAAGCCCCCAGCTGAGGCATAATTTACTTGATGCTGTGCCATTCAAGTGCTCCTTTTCTCCATGCGTAAATAAATCCGATTGTCAAAAGTAAGATAAACAGAATCATCTCTGCAAATCCAAACCAACCAAGTAGTTTAAAATCAATAGCCCAAGGGAACATAAAGATAATTTCTACATCAAAAAGAATAAACAGAAGTGCGATTAGATAAAACTGCGTCGAAATGGTATTCGGCTGTTTTGTGACCTCTGGTCCACATTCATAGATGGTTAGCTTCAACTTCTCCGTGTCAAGCTTTGCCAGTTTTCTACTTATAATTCTTGCTGCTAGAAGTGTTGCATTGAAAGCAACAACTGTTACAACAAACAAGAAGAAGATACCTAAATAGGGGTGATCGTTAATCACATGAGTCATTAGAACTCCTTTGTTCAAGATGTTATTCTCTATTACCATTTCCCACAAATTAAGGAAGAAACGGAAGAATATTACATTTATAGTATCGAAAATTCATTAAATAGATTGTGAAACTACTGTGTTTTGAAGTGATAAAAATGCTTTGTAACCAAGTGTTACAATAGCCTGTTTTATATGATTAGAAAAGATACTAAATGAGCCATTTAGCCATTTATATGTTACGAAATTGAATACTAAAAAATGATAAAATAGCAAAAAGTATAGGCTGATGAATAAGATAAACAATGAGTGAATGCCGACCTAAAAAAGCAATAGGGTTGTGTATTTTTATCTTAATTTTCTGAAGATGTAACTTTTTATGAAATCCATAAACGATCATACTCGTACCCATCAAGACCACAGCAAACCAAGGGAAAAATCGTACAACATCTTCTGAATATCCCAAAGGTAAATGTAAAGGAGCTTGAAGAAGAGTAAACAATCCATGCACATGCAACCATCCAAAAAAGTATCCGACCAATATAAACAGTATCGTTATCAGTGTTAATCTTGGGTAGGATAAAAAAAGTAACCCAAATAGTGAAGCAACAAGAATAAAATGTAAAACCCCAAAATAAACCCATGTAGTTGGAAATTGCACATACGTTACCAAACTTACCAAAAGAGAAGCAGACCCTAAAAAGAGCATACGCTTTTTTACTTTGTCCCACTTTATTTTGGGGCTGTGTACTAAGGCCATACTCATTCCTACACTGAGTAAAAACATAAAAAGTATACTGTAGCGAATTGTTCCCCAAACTGTTTCATGTTCCATACTTACCTCAATATAACCAAAGTAGTTCAGGTCATACATCAAATGATAAAAAATCATAAGTACAATTGCCCATCCCCGAAAAAGGTCAAGTACTTCAAGTCTATTTTTAATTTATCTTACTCCCAACCGTTTTACTTAATATATACTAACCAAGTCGCTTTATTATACTACACAACATCTAAACATAAGCACTATATAATTTATATAGTATTTTTGAACAAGTCCTAATATTTTTGATATAATTAACTAAAAAAAGGGGTAAAAATAATATGAACATTTTATTACTAGAAGATGACCCCCTACTCTCAAAAATTTTAACGAAACATTTACAAAAAGATTATGTAATTACAATTACATATGATGGAAATTCTGCATTAGAAATTTTAGAAGATAAAAAATTTGATTTACTTATTTTTGACTCAAATGTTCCTGGAATATCAGGTATCGATTTGATTAAAGAGTTACGCTCCTATAATGACACTACTCCCATTATTATGATAACAGCCTATCAAGATACCATTCATTTAAAAACAGCCTTTACCTATGGCTGTAACGATTACATACGTAAACCATTTGAACTTGATGAACTGGACATGCGTATCGAGAACATATGCCGAACCTTTAATATCGAACAAAATCAAATGATACAAATAACCGATGCCATTCTTTTTGATTCTAAGAACAATCAAATCACTAAAGATAAGCAGACTTTTTCTATTGCAAAAAAAGAGAGTGAATTTTTAAATTATTTAGCTGTTAATCGTAATCGTACCATTTCTAAAGAGGAGTTAACGCAAAACCTATGGTCATTTGAGAGTATGCCAAGTGATGCGACCTTACGTGTTTACATTAGAAATCTTCGTACTGTTATAGGAAAAGAACGTATTGAAACCATACGGGGAACAGGGTATCGCCTTGTTTCATAATGAACGTCGTGCTTTAATTGGCTTTTTACTCATCTATGTCAGCTCTTCCATTGTGATGTTGGGATCTATCGGCTTCTTGTATTATAAAGAGAAAATAGCCACCATAGATCGATACTGTGATGTGAGTATGGAAAACATGGCAATGCAAATTAAAATGGAAATTTTGGACCATAAAAATATTAATTCATTTTTTGATGATATTGAACGTCTAAGAATTGGTCTTTATGACCAAAATCATCAAGCTGTTGTCTCAAACTTAACCACCAAAAAAATCGACTTTGATCAAACAAACTATACCCATAAAACTTCTGCTTTTTTTGTAAGTTCATTTATCAAACCTGTGGATGGAATTAAATATGTAGTTATTGAAGATTCAAAAGTCTCTGGGGAAATGATCAAACTCAAATCATTGATCTGGACAATGTTCTTTATTGCGTCTTTCTTTGTTGCTATAATTGGTTATTTTTTAAGTCGTTTGCTTCTTAACCCTGTTAAAGAGAACTTTGCTATTTTAAACCGTTTTATGAAAGACAGTGCACATGAACTTAATACCCCCGTAACTGCATTAATGATGTCGGCAAATTACCTTAAAAAGTCATATGACAAAGAGATGGTTGAACATATGCTCATGAGTTCAAAAATGATATCTGAAATTTATAATTCCATCTCTTACTTGGCTTTTCATGATATTGATATTGAAGAAAAAGAGCTTTTTGAACTCTCCAAACTCATAGAGAATTCCACTCAATATTTTAAAGAGATTGCTGCTAGTAAATCCATTATCCTTAATACAAAACTTAATCCTCTCACTATTTATATGGATAAAAATAGTGCCAAAAAACTTATAAATAACCTCATTACCAATGCTATTAAATATTCTTATAGTGGAAAAAGTATAGACATAATCCTTCAAGGAAATGTATTAAAAATTAAAGATCAAGGTGTAGGGATTAATAAAAAAGATCAAAAAAAGATTTTTCAGCGTTACAAACGCATCAATAAACAATCAGCAGGAGGATTTGGTATTGGGTTAGATATTGTTTTGGGAATTTGTAGAAGCAATGATATAGTCATAACCTTAGATTCAAAGATAGGTAAAGGAAGTACTTTTACTTTAGTGTTTCCACAAGAAAAGGGAAACTAACCCTCTACCTATCTAGATACATCGATCAATGATTAAAAGTTATAATTTAATCCCAAAGAATATGCATCTACACGCTCACTATTTTTATTTCCATAACGAACAGCATCAGCAGCCAATGTCCATGCATCCGTTAATTTATAATCAACTTCAGCTCCAAAACTTACTCCATTGGTAGATAAAGTTTCATTATCAATTTTTTGTTTAATATTTGCGTATCCAAGTAAAGCTGAAAGATTAATATTTTCAGTTACATTGATATTAGGCTTTAAATAAACTCCTGCTAAACTCTCAATCTCACTTGAAGCAAAATCAACTGTATCTTTTTTGATACCTACTCCGGCACGCCCTTCTATGGCTATATTATCAGTAAGATTGTAACCAAGCTTACCTACTAAAGCTAAAGGATGTCCGTTCTTCAAGACAGTCGTACTGCTTTGTCCATTAACTGTAGTACTCGCTGTAGAAAGACCTATATAATAATTAGATGCTACAGGTAGAACCTTTTCAGTCCTCTCTGGTACAACTTCAGTAATCACTTTAGCTTCTTCTAAATTTTCACCTTGAATAACTTGATCGTAATTAACCTCTACAGGCTGTATATCTCCACCTGCATATCCTAATAATGGAAGCAACAATAGGCTATAAAATATATGTTTCATACATTCTCCTTAATATTTTTGTATAATATATTAATAGTCTGGGTAGTTCGATATATCGCACTAATGAGGGTTCTACATTTTCAAGTAGCGAACAAGTAGTATTTTTGTGTGTCGGTGTTGT
>JAHJJU010000011.1 GCA_018822805.1 bacterium | reverse complement strand
GCATTTATACCGTTGTGTTCCACAACGATTATGCCCATTTTTTACGCTATTAATACTTCCACACTTTTTACAACTTGGTCTATGTCTCATATTATAATTATACTCTGATACTTTTATCAACTACTTTTAGATGCACGACCCAAAAGTCTAAAAATAGGTAAGGTTTTCAAAATTAAATTTGTAGGACTAGCCGTAGCTAATTCAAGAATTTTATTTAGGAAAGATTGCCTATTTTTAGGCTTCCCTTTGGGTTTTACGAGGTTTCCCATATGCTTAGACACATTTTTTTGAATTAACCGGTTAGTCCTGCAAAAATGTGCCGTTGCCTATGAAAAACCTCGTAAAATTGTGGCTATGGTATTCCGTCGAACTCAGGTTAATATCTAATTTTAATGAAGAAATAAAAAAGTAAAGACACATACTAAGTATGTGCCTTTAGTAGAAAAATGGGTCTTAGTGACACCCACATCCTGTACCACATGACTCAGCAGAGCTTTTCGCCGGTGCCGGTTGTGCAGCTGCTGCTCCACCTGTACTACAGGCACTCACTCCTGGAGGTGTGGTTGGTTGTACAGCTGAATTGTCTGCTCCACCTTCTGCATTTACCTTGTCAATAAATGCCAACAAACTTGATGCTGCTGCTTGATAACGTTTGGCTGTCTCTGAATCCGGTTTATGAAAAGTAATTGGCATACCTGTATCACCACCAACTCTAATTGCCGGCTCTATTGGTATTTGTGCCATAAGCTCAGCATTGTACGATGCTGCCATCTCTTTACTGGTACCCATACCAAAAATATCGGATTGGGCATCACACTCTGGACAGATAAATCCACTCATGTTCTCAACCACACCGGCGATTGGAATGTGAAGTTTTTCAAACATGTCCAATGAACGTTTAGAATCATCCAAACTCACTTGTTGTGGAGTAGTAACCACCACACCGGCTGTCACAGGTACAGACTGTGCCAATGTCAATTGTGCATCACCTGTTCCAGGAGGCATATCAATCACCAATACATCCAATTCTGACCATAAAATATCTCTTAAGAATTGCTCAATGGCTTTCATAATCATAGAACCTCTCCAGATAAGTGACTGCCCATCTTCCATGAGAGAACCCATCGACATCATCTCAACACCATACGCTTTTAGAGGCTGAACTTTGTTTCCTTGAATCTCCGGTTTTTGGTCATGTACACCCATCATCCGAGGAATGTTTGGTCCATAAATATCAGCATCTAAGATACCTACTTTTTTACCTTGCATCGCCATTGCAATGGCCAAGTTTACAGAAGTAGTTGATTTACCAACCCCACCTTTACCTGAACTGACCATTACAAAGTTTTTAACATGAGGGGCAATATTTTTTCCACTCACTGAATTTGACATTTGTTTTGGTGCTTGTGGTGCTGTAATGGTTACATCTACTGCTAAAAAACCTAATTTTTTAAGCTCCGTTGTTACATCAGCAGTAATTTGAGCTTTAACTTCCGGTGCTGATGATGTAATATCTACTAAAACAGATACCTTGTCACCTTCAATCTCTACATTCTTTACAAATCCAAAAGTTACAATGTCTTTTGTAAATCCGGGATATGTTACATTTTTCAGTGCGTCTAAGACAGTTTCATTTGTCATTTAAACTCCTATATTCTTATTATTTATTGACTTCAGCAATTCGGCTCACGCATCTGCTTTCGTCCATGTGTCTACTTTTATACTTAAAAACATAAGAGTTAGCTTAGGTGCTTAAATTTTTATATCGATTATTTAAAAAGTGTTAATTACTTCCCAAGCGCATTTCGTACCGAGTCGACATATTCTCGGGACAACTCATCACTATTTAATCGTTTATTAGCGTTTTTCTTAAGGTAAATACGGTCATCTATAGGAATATTATTTTGAATCTCCATGGACTTTTTTTCTGTTGCATTAAGTTGCACTAAAACATTTTGAACTATTTGTGCTATCTCTTCAGGATTTAATGCATCGCTGTTTGATAAATTTACATTTTTTGTTGACGCAACTTTATGTTCTAAAACTTCATTCTCACTTTTAGCTTTTTCTAGGGGATCCTCTTTTTGAACGCTCGTATTATGTGCTGTGAACATTTCAGAAACAAAAGTATCATTACTACTCATATATTTATAAGCCCATAAAACAATACCTATTAAAAAAACGATTGAAAATACTTTAATTATAATATGATGTATACCACGTTTATGACTCTCTTCATAGGCATTTGCACAATAAAAATCAGGATCTATAGCGTGTATTTTTTTATCAGTGGACATCCATTCTCCTTCAAAATAAAATATAATTAGGTGTATATTTTAACATTTAAAC
Organism: bacterium; assembly: GCA_018822805.1. Taxonomy (GTDB): domain Bacteria; phylum Campylobacterota; class Campylobacteria; order Campylobacterales; family Sulfurovaceae; genus UBA1140. The sequence goes on along the minus strand of JAHJJU010000011.1, from coordinate 148 downwards.
ACTTTTATTGTTATCTATTATGATTTTTATAATTTAAAATTTATTGACAAAGTGGAATTCCTAAGGGTATCGAAGGCTATGAACGAAAAAAGGCGCCCGCGTTATTGGTGGACGCGTCTGTCAAAGGGATGTATGGCGGTAGCGGTGT
>JAHJJU010000107.1 GCA_018822805.1 bacterium | reverse complement strand
TTAATTAATTATGTTAAAATTTATTAATTAATTTAGAGATAAAGGAGTTATCGTGACCAAGACAGAGAAATTTATTGAAGTACTTCAGACATTTAATGACCCTGTAACCATTGCTACATGGGCAAAGCGTATTGTTGAACTTTACCCGGTTGTATTAAATCAGATAAACAGTAACACCAATGAAAAAATGACACTTCGTGAATTTGTGGCACGAATTAGTGTCAAAGTTTCAAAAGGTGAGTTTCCAAATATTGAAATAGAGAATTGTGAACCATACCGTAAGGTAAAATATTGTTCTGAAAGTATGAAAAACGAGCGTATACAAAAGAATTTAAATAAAGATATTGAACTTATTGTATTAGATGAACATAGGCAAAAAGATTTAAGTAAATTAAATGAGTCTGACCGTTATAGAATAGAGGAGTTTACAAGTATTACCGATCAATTGAACCGATACTTTAATTTAAATTTTGAACTACATCATGTGCTCTCTCTAACGAATCGTCAAAAAATAGGGAAGCATCATGCTGATAATTTACAGTTATTGACAAGCGAACATGCACTTCAAAAAAAGGATGATGAAGTAAGGTTTACGATCGATGAGCAGAAAGCCTATATTAAACGTGTTATTGTTGTTCATACCATGGTGAGTAAACATTTAGATATTAATTTAACGGATGAAGTACTGGATATGCTTTTAGATAGATTGGCGAAGGTTTATTGATGCTTGGGTGTTGTCTATTAACAACACCCATGGTAGATTAGTTTTTGAAATGCTCTTTGATTTCAGAAAAAAGTTTGACGACGATCAAGGCGATAATACCAATCCACAGTCCGACTAGAAGTTCACCTAATATCGATGGTACTGCATGTAAGAGATCATGAAGTTCATGGATATTATGTACATAAATTCCTCCGGCAACCAAAAGCATGGCAAGGGTTCCAATAACGGTTAATGATTTAATTACTTTAGGTAGAGCAGCGACCAAAAATTCACCGATACCTTTTAAAAGAGTTTTTTCTCCATTACTCATGGTAACCAATTTATAGCCAATGTCATCCATACGTACGATTAACGCAACAATACCATAAACACCTATGGTAGCTAAAATGGCAATAAAAGTGACAACCATAATCTGAACGGCTAAAGTTTTATCCGTAACCGTACTTAGAGCTATAATTATAATTTCAATAGAGAGAATAAAATCAGTAAAAATGGCTGATTTTATTTTTCCTTTTTCCTCTTCTAGAATCTCCTCTTTACTCATGGGTTCAAAGTTAATATGTTTTCTTTCATTGTTGTGAGGTACAAAATATTCATAAATTTTTTCAACCCCTTCATACGCTAAGTAAACTCCACCCAACATTAAAATAGGAACAATAAGCCACGGAACAAACGCACTTAATAAGAAAGCGATGGGTAAAATAATTAACTTATTCATGAAAGAGCCTTTGGTAATGGCCCATAAAACAGGAAGCTCTCTTGATGAGGCAAAGCCAGATGCTTTGTCAGCATTGACGGCTAAATCATCTCCCAATATTCCTGCTGTTTTTTTTGTAGCTACTTTACTCATGGCTGAAACATCATCCATAAGTAGAGCAATGTCATCAAATAATACGAAAAAACCTGTTGCCAATATATATCCTTAGTTAGAATTTTTAAATTTTTAGTAGTATAACATAAGTATCGGTACATATTGAACTTAGGTTAATACTTAAAATACAAAAATTAAGGAGATAAAAAATGTGAAGTTATGGCAGACAGGAAGGGATTCGAACCCTCGATGAGTTGCCCCATACACGCGTTCCAGGCGTGCGCCTTCGACCACTCGGCCACCTGTCTACAGTTTAAAAGACTTTTTGTAAAACTCAAGAAGTCTAAAGAGCGAAATTATAGCAAATAATTTTTAAAATCTACTAAATTTAATTTTTTATAAGTTATCTTTAGTTATTATTCGTCTGCCTTCTTTAGACCTATGCAATGGCATTGGTGGACAACGGGTCAGGATGGGAACATAGCAGCCCACCTACCTTTGCTGTGTGCCGTAGGGATCTGAGGGAGGTACTTCATTATTTTTCTCCCCTTTTCTTATTCACTTCCTAGAACTACTTTTTTGGAACCACTTTAAAAATTATTTTTTATTGATATATATCAATCTTTTATATTGTTTTTTGTGTTAAAATGATTGAACTTTTTAAATCCAGGATAATAGATGTATAAAATAGTAAAAATATGGGTATTCTCAGTGATTTTCCCTGTAGTGGTAATGGCTTTAAATGATAAAGAGTTGGCAATCTCTATTGATTTGTCGGGAAAACAGAGGATGCTTACTCAAAAAATGACCAAAGAGTCTTTTTTAATTCGCTCCAATATTGATAAAAAAGAGAATATAGAGAAATTAATTAAAAGCAGTCAACTTTTTGATAAGACACTTAAGGGATTAATGCTCGGAGACAGGTCATTAAATTTGGTCGCCATTAAAAATGAAGCCATTCAAAATCAACTTAAAAAAGTTCAAGAACTTTGGGTTCCTTTTTATCAAGAGATTCAATCTGTACAATCGGGTAAAGCTTCAGATAGCAGTTATGATATGTTGGAGAAAAATAACATTACGCTTTTACAAGAGATGAACCAAGCAGTAGGACTTTATGCTGCTGAAAATAAAGGTGACAGTAAGCTTACTTTAGCCAATGATATTAATTTAGCCGGGAAACAGAGAATGCTCACCCAAAAGATGGCGAAAGCATTATTATTTATAAGTAATGATTTTAAAAAAGAAATGTATACTGAAGATTTTAAAACATCACGAAAACTTTTTACTACGACATTAGAAGGGCTTTTTAAAGGTAGCAAAGCTCTAAATTTAACCGGTACACAACTTCCAAAAATTACGACACAATTAAAGGTGGTAGAGACACTTTGGAAAGAGCATCAATCCCTGCTGGATAATGCATTAAAAAACAAAGGGATAAAAGAGGCGATTTCCGGATTGGATACTATTTTAGTCGAAATGAATAAAGGTGTCATCCTTTATACTCAATCGATTAATCGTCAAAAACAACAACTACAATTGGCTTCGATTATTGGTGATTTTATGAATAAAAGCGGTATTATGTAGCAAACTCACCAAAAGTAGAGCCCTAAAATAGGGGCTTAGAACCTATAATCATAGTATAATATAACTTCAAATTTCTAAACAAGAGAGGTATATATTATGCAACACGTCGTAAGCCAATTAATAACAAAAAAAGAAGAATTACAGGGAGAACTTAAATACTCTAAGCAAAGAATTAAAGACTTAGAAGAGTTTATTAGAGGTGTTGATACTTCTATCGCACTTTTTGATCCAGAATATAATGTAAAATCAATAAAAACTAAAAGATATAGTCCAAAACAACAATACTTCCAGAAAGGAGAAAGTCATACTATGATTTTAGATACTCTTCGCAATTCTGATAAGCCATTATCTACAAGTGAAATAGCAATAAGTATCTTAAAATTAAAAGATATGGATATAGAAGATAAAAGCCTTAGAATAAATGTTCAAAAAACATTATCTACAACACTTAAAAAACAAGTTAGCTCAAATTTAATTCGTGAAACTCATACTGATAGTATGAATAATAAATATTGGGAGATAGTAGCTTAAGCAGCTATCCCTAATCTCTCAGAGATACGGTGGTTTCCTTGCCAATATCCAGTCCATTCGTTAGATTGGATCGTTTCCATACACTTCTCAAAAATATCTTTAAACATAGCACCGTTAGAACTTCTTCTATTATCTTCACGATATGCTATTTCATTAGCATAGTTAGAGATATATAATTGTCCCATACGGTGGATCTGTCCGTGTTGGAATCTTCTAAATCTACTAAAATAGCTTTCAGCTTGATTAGAACAAGCACCTGTTTCACTCATATATTCTACTGAGTGATTTACTCTCTGCATATCATAATGAGCGTGTAAGTTATCATAAGCATTAGCTTCGTCTGCGTGAACTTCTGCACCTCTTTCAATTGCAACGTTAGCAATAGCAGCTATTCCAGTAGGATTTTCATTATGTAATACATAAGTAAGAGTTCTTGAAGATCCAATGTAATCAGTAGTTCCGTCGTGTCTTTGACGAACAACAACAATACAACGCTTATTAGGGTTTTGATTTACTGCTAAACGTCTATCAACTCTATCGTCAATATTATTAGCTGGTCTTACGTGGTGGTTTACATAAGCCCCGTCTATTTCACACACTCCATTTAAAGGAGCTTCGTCACGAGTTTCTAAAAGTGCTTCACGAAATTTATGTAGTAAGACAAAAGCTGTCTTATACTGTATATCAAGCTCACGAGAGAGCTTTAAAGCACTCATTCCTTTTACTTCATTTACAAATAATGCTATCGCTAATAAATATGTTCTAAGAGGTAGTTTATGAGAGGCAAAGAGAGTACCAGAGGTAACCGAATATTGTTTAGAGCAGTCTTTACATTTATACACTTTACGAGTAGCTAAGTTGTAATGAGAAAGTGAACCACAATTAGGACAAACAGGCTTACCGTTAGTATCTGACCAACGAACTTTACGAAACATTGTTTCAGCTTGTTTTTCAGTCATACGAGCAACTTTTGCAATACTAAAACTTCTTGCCATAGTAGATAATAAAAAGTGCTGTGCCATAACTTGTCCTTTTTGCTAAAAAATGACTTTCTAGCTTTTTTCAAGGAATATTATGTCATATATGACATTAAATATAAGTTACTTTAAAATATTGAAGACCAAAAATCTACAAATTTAAAGGTATTAGAGCTATTAAAAAATGCTAGTAAAACAGGTAAAGGTGGAGTAGGAAGACCAGAATTTATCATTGTTGATAAAGATAGTGATTATGTAATTGTTGTTGAGTGTAAAGCTGAGACAAAAGATCATGAGAGTGAAAACATGAACGAACCAGTAAAATATGCTGTTGACGGTGTTTTACATTATGCTTCATTTTTGAAAGAATCTTTTAATGTAATAGCTATTGCTGCAAGTGGACAAAACGAAGAAGAATTAATTATTTCTAATCTTTTTTGGAAGAAAGGATCCCCTCATGCGGAGTCGATATTAGATAGCACAGGTGATTTTTTAAATAAGATAGTTGATTACAGAGAATATAAAAAGATAATTGAAAGAGATTTTATAAAAGAAAAGTTAGAGTTTAATAAGTTAATAGAATTTTCAAGAAATATTCATAACTACATGTATGCTAACGCAAAGTTGTCAGAATCAGAAAAACCATTATTGGTAAGTGGGATATTAATTGCATTAAATAGTCCTAGTTTTTCTGCTAGTTACAAAAACTATAAAGGTTCAAAATTAGCAAGACTGTTAACAAGAGCAATAAAAGAAGAGTTACAAGAAGCTAATATTCCAGATTTTAAACTAAAAAATATGCTCCAAACATATTCATTTATTGACGTGCACCCAAATTTAACTATTAATGGAAAAGCTGGAGAAGAATCACCTCTAAAACATATTATAAATGAGATAAAAGAAAAGGTAGAGCCTTTTATTACGGTAGATCATAATTATGACGCTATAGGTCATTTCTATGGAGAATTTTTAAAATATACAGGTGGTGATAAAAAATCTTTAGGAATAGTTCTAACTCCAAGACATATAACAGATTTATTTACAGACTTAGTTACTTTAACTCCAGAAAATAAAGTTGTTGACACATGTGCAGGTACAGGTGGATTTTTAATTTCTGCAATGAGTAAAATGACTTCTCAAACTTCAGATCCAGAAGTTATAACGAACATAAAAAAGAATTGCCTATATGGTGTTGAACTTCAACCTAATATGTACACATTGGCATGTGCAAATATGATTTTAAGAGGTGACGGGCAAGCAAATATCAGACAAGGTTCTTGTTTTGACGAAAAAATAACTAGAGACTTAAAAGAAGAAGAAATTGACTATGCGTTTATCAATCCACCATATGCTCAAAAAGGAGAAGGTCTACATGAGCTAGATTTTATTTATCATACATTAAATATGTTAAAAACTGGAGGTCAACTAGTAGCCATTGTTCCAATGAGTTGTGCAATTCAAGCTCATAAAACAAAAAATAAACTATTAAGAGATCATAGATTAAAAGCTGTTATGAGTATGCCAGACGATTTATTTTCTCCTGTTGGAGTTGTGACATGTATTATGGTATTTGAAGCTCATATACCTCACAATAGAGACGAAAACTATAAAAGCTGGTTTGGTTACTGGAAAAATGACGGTTATGTGAAGTCAAAGAAATTTGGTAGATCAGATTTAAATGAGACTTGGGAAGATATAAAAAGCACTTGGTTAGAGGGATATAGAGAAAGAGAAGTTGTTGCCGAACAAAGTGTTAAAGTTCAAGTGGGGGCTAATGACGAATGGTGTGCTGAGGCTTATCTTGAAACAGATTACTCAACATTAACTGAAGAAGATTTTGCTGCTGAAATTAAAAAGTATGCGATTTTTAAATTATCTAATGAAGAATTATTTGAAGAGGAGGTATAAAATGAGATTAATAAATTTAAATGAGATATTTGAAATTAAAAATGGTGTACCTTCAAATAAAGTAGAGTTTGTTAATCAAGACTTTAAAGATAAAGTCGAGTATAAGAGACCTTCTTATAAGTTTGATTCAACTTTTGCTGGCTTCATAAATAAAGAAGGTATACCAAAGAATAAAATATTTCCAGAGGATACATTATATGTGTCAACTGACGGAGACGGTAGTCACTCATATTCTTATGTTTCTATTAATGAATTTGTTCCAAATAGTAATGTTGCTGTTTTGATACCAAAAGTAGAATTAACAAAAAGTGAAAAGATTTTTTATGCAAAGGCTATTACAAAAAATAGATATAAATTCTCATACGGTAGAAAACCTAAAGGCGATAGATTGGCTTTCATAATGCTTCCACATTTTGAAGATTTACCTGATTGGATAAATACTCCAGACAATATGAGTTTAAAAGAAAAATCATTATCAAAAATTATTTTTATTGAAGATCATTCACTTGATAATATACCCTCTAGGATATGTAATAATAATTTAATGTCAGAGGATATTATCAGAAGATTAGGTTCTACTGGATCTATAAAAGTTGATAATAAATATATAATATTTAGAGATAAAGAAGAAAGAAAGCTTATATGCTATCAAGAACAAAGTAGCCTAGATATAAAAGAACAAATCTTAATTTCAAAAGACTATTTAGGTAAATTAAATTTCGATTCACGGGATTGGGCTTATTTTGAATATCAAGATATTTTTGAGTTAAAAAAATCTGGAATAAAACAAGGTCAAAAAACAGTTTTACACATATCTGCAACGGAAAAGAATAATGGACTGTCAGATATGATTGAAACTGATAAATATTTTACAGGTAATAGAATCAGTGTATCTTCAAATGGAAGTATAGGAGAAAGTTTTTATCAAGAAAGAGATTTTTCAGCTTCTGGCGATATAAATGTATTATCTAATAATAGAGTAAATAAATACTCAGCAATGTTTATTAACACATTAATAAGAAAAGAAAAATACAGATATAGCTATGGTAGAAAATGGGGAATGGAAAAAATGAAAAACTCTAAAATCAAACTCCCTGTAGATCAAAATGGAGAACCAGACTGGAAGTTCATGGAAGATTACATAAAAACACTCCCATTTAGTTCAGCAATTTAAAAATCTACCTCACTTTAATAACGGTATCAGAAAGATATCGTTATTATCCTCATAAATAAAATTTTTCTTTCAAATACAACATTAAAAGGTTATATATGACTGAGAGCATTAAAGACTGGAATAAAGAAGCTACAGCTATCTTAAAAGCTCAATTATCACGCAAAAATATGAGATATCACGATCTCGCAAGACTGTTAAAAGATATAGGTATAGACGAGAACCAAAATACCATAGCTACTAAAATGAGTAGAGGCTCTTTCAGTTTTGCTTTCTTTTTGCAATGTATGTTTGTACTTGGTGTAAATAAAATAGATTTGAATTTAGGGGAATAATATATGAACAACGGACACTTTAGAGATAACTTCTATTACCTAGAAGACTTAACAGAGTTAAATGCTGGTTCTTTTGGAACTGTATCAGAAGACGACGTTCCAGAAAACACAGTAGATTCAAAATGTTCTGAAATCTTTAAAAATGATTTAGGCTTTAGTGATAGTGAAGTAAGACACCAATCAACCAGAATAGACTTCATTGATAAAAATATTCCTTCAAAAAATACTGGTTCACAAGAAAGAGGTTTTGCTGATATTTATATTGTTCAAAATGATCAACTAAAAGTTCTTGTAGAAGATAAAATCCCTACTATTTCAGCCGATACAGCTTTAGAAGAAGCTATATTCTATTGTGACGCTTTAAGAGCTAAAGGTATTGATATTCGTATAGCTATCGGATATAACGGTAAAGCATTATTATTCAGAGTATTTACTGGTATTGACGAAGAAGGAAATAATGTATGGTCTAAGTTTTATGTTGACGGAGAAGAATATCTCAATTTTCCAAGCAAAGACATAATTGAACTAGTTTATAAATATAAAGACTTAAAAGGTATTTTAGAAGATAGATCCCCTAAGAGTAAAAAAATAGTTCACTCTTCAATCGAAAAGCTAAGAGGTGTGTATAGACAAATTGCTTTTATTCAAAATGACAACACTACTACTATTGATTTTACAATCGCATTTATCAGTTTAAAATCTATCTCTGAAAAACACTCCGCATTATTTGAAGATAATAATCATGTATGGGGTAATTTATTTCCAACTAGCGAACAAACTTCAAACCCATTAGTTAGACTACAAAATAACATATCAGGATTAGTAGAGTGGATATGTGACAAAGAAAAGCAAAATGAAAAATATGAAGAAAGAGAAAACACTGACACACTAGGAAATGTTAACCTTTATAACTTCAATGAAATTTTTCAGTACAAAACCAAAGATAGAAACTTTAACTTTAAATCACTTATTAAAGACTTCAAATCAACCAATATAGATAAATTAAAAGAGATCTATGACATAGTAAATAATATGCCTGAATTACACTCTTCTAAGATTGATTTATTTGGAGAAGTATATGAACTTCTAGCAGATAAAAAGACTAAAAGCTCATTTGGTCAATTCTTCACTGGTAGACATATTATCAAGCCTCTAATAAAACTCCTATTTGAACAGAATGGCTTTGCAGAACATATCACAGGTGGAGTAAACGATCAAGGTATAGTTCAACAACCAAAAAAGATTTGTGATCCAGCTTGTGGTACAGGTGGATTCCTTACTGAAGCCTTTAAATATATAGAAAATGAATTAAAAGAAGAAGGTATAATTGTAAATGTTAATGATTTTGCTTCAAAAGCATTTTACGGATTTGATATACATTCTCAGAATACAACTAAAACAAAAATAAATATGTATTTAGCAGGTGACGGCTTCTCTGAAGTGAAAGATAGAGATAGTTTATTAGAAATGCCTACAAGATATTCTAACTTTTTCGACTACATTATTACTAATCCACCTTATGGACCTGATAGCCCTGTAATAGCTCCTTCTATCATTAATAGTCAAAGACTAGAAATCAACTTTATTATTCAAATAGTTAAAATGTTAAAGAAAGGTGGTAAAGGACTACTGGTAATTCCAGACGGAGTATTAGAAGCTCCTAGTTTTGCAGCATTTAGAGAATGGCTATTAAGACAATGTGAAATAAATAAAATCGTTGGACTTCCAAAGTTTGCTTTTGCTCCGTATACAAAAGAGAAGACCTATGCAATCTTCATTACAAAGCGTGAAGCACCAATTACTAATGACTTAGAAACTCTAAAAAATGAAGAGATCTGGTTTTATATAGTGGATAATGACGGGTTCGCAAATTCAGATAAACGGTTTGCTACAAATAGAAAATCTGAAAGTGGTCAATGGCTACATGACGAATTAAACTCTTGGATAGATTCCGAAGGTGTAGAGCATAAATCCTTATTAGAGGCTTCATGGGATAACAAAGAACAAGACGAAGAGGAAGAATTCTTTAATGAATGGGGTGTCAAAATTGAAGGTAAAAAGTATGGAAGAATCAAACTAAAAGAGATTTTCAAAAATGAATTTGTCTACTATCCTACAATTGCAAAAAGTGAGATCAAAAAGATTATCAACTCTCTTCCTGAAGTAGAAGCGTTAAGCACTGAAGACTTAGAAATTATCTCTATTCAGAAAATAAGTGATAAGTATTTTGATTTAGATAGCCCTAACCATAAAAATCTAAATATGACTGAGATCAAAGCCTTATTTAGTACTGTTCGAGCTAAAAAGGATCTCATAAGTGATACAGGTGGCTTAAATAGTTCATATATCTTGGATCCTAATGTATATGGTTATGAAATTAAAGAAGTTAAAGCTGGACTTACAATAAACATTTGGAAGCTTGAAGAAGATACTTACAAAGAAGTATCAGAAAAGGCAGTTCTAACTAAATACAAGAACTATTTAATTGAAGAAGAAAAGTTTATAAATGATTTAGCTGAATTATTAGATTCAGAAAACAATTTAAAACCTTCATTTGCTAAGATATTTAATGCGAAAAATATCTATTATGATATTGAAGACGATAAATTTTATGATCATTCTAAGAGAATGACTAAGAAGCTACTGTATTTAATACCTGAAAAGTATTTTAGAGAAGAGACTGCTGATAAAATTGATTTAGAACAATTCAAGACCGAGAATGACACCTTAATATCAAATATAAAAAATGAACTAAGTGAATTGCTGGGAGACTTATAATGAATAAGTTTCCACTAAAAGAAGTCTTTAAAATCCATGGTGGCAACAATGGATTAGTAGAGAGAGCTATTTATGAAAATCAAGCAAAAAACCCTGAAGATAATATTTACGTATTCTCAAGTGCAACTGAAGAAGCCTTCCATTTACCAAAAGTCTCAAAGCACATTCTATTAAGTGGAAAGCAGATTAAGTCCTTTAGTAAAGACAAGGAATATATCATAATCGCTAGAAATGGTAAAGCTGGTCTAATGAATGTTATAAAAGGTGTTAACTTTGCTATAAATGATCATGCTTATATTATGGAAGTAAAAAGAAACTTCGTGGATAAAGTAAACCTAGAATATTTTGTCATGAAGTACCAAAAGGATTTCTTGGACTTTGTCAGCAGTAAAGATAGTAACGGTACTTTTTCTAAAGAAATTGCTGAAAACTATGAAATAGAGCTTGAAGATATTGATATACAAAATGAATACATTAATGCTTTTATCAAAAAGAGAACTGTCTTAAATAGGATTATTGATCAGAAAAAAAAGATTGAAGAGCAAATGAAACAAACGATAAAGACCAGTAATAATAAAAAGTTTTTAATGTTTGAACTCTTTAAAATAAGTTCTGGTGTAAGAATCACGCAAAAAGAAGTTTATCATAACAGCGGAGATTTTCCTGTTGTTACTTCAAAGACTACAAGTGAGGGAATAGCTTGGCATGCAAGCAAAGAATGGCTGAGCACCTTTACAAAGAATAATAAACCTGTAATTGTTGAGAATGAATGTCTTACTTGGTCTAAGGACGGTAATGCTGGAAAACTATTTTATAGAGATTACCCATTTTATCAAAATGATCACTCAGGAGCACTAGTTCCTAAGAACGGTGTGGAAATCAATCTTCATTGGTTTAAATTCTATTTTCAAAGTGAAGTATATAAGCATGTTGTGGCTAAAAACTCACAAGGTATGTTATATGAAGAACAAATGGCGAATATTGAAGTAGAGATACCAGTAACTGAAAATGGCGAAATAGATATAGACACTCAGGAAAAAATATATACTGAATATAAACGACTTTCAGATATCAAAGACAAGCTAGATTCTATCATAGAGAAATACACTCTGTAAGAGTCCTTTTTTAGGACTTTCTTTCTTTGAAAACCACCCAAAAATTAAAAAGTTAAAACGAAAATAATTCTTTGTAGATACCTAATATAGGTATGTTTCAGAGTTTTTTGGTGAGTGTGCTACATAATACCGAATAAAAGTTCAGTATTAAAAAAGAGAATCAACCTCTCCGGAAAACAGCGAATGCTTACACAAAGAATGACAAAACTTGCACTATTGGTCTCTTTAAATATTGATAAAAAAGCCAATAGAGAAAAACTGATAGAGTTTTCAAACCTCTATAATAAAACCCTCTATGCTTTTAAAAATGGTGATAAAGATTTAGGCTGCACAGCTGTAAAAAATGAACGTATTCAAAAACAGATTGCTGTGCTTGAAAAAGAGTGGGAACCTTTTTATAAACATGTTCAAGATATCGTAGCCGGAAAAGATACTGAAGAAAAATCGTTGGCATATATGGTCAATAAAAATGAACAACTTTTAAAAGAGTCAAACAATTTGGTACAAGAGTATGAGCAGTCGAATACCTCTAAAAACTATTTAGATGTTGCTCAATTGCGTATAGTTAATGTTGCCGGTAGACAGAGAATGTTAACACAAAAAATGACCAAAGAGAAACTCTTACTTACAATGGGACAGCAAGAGTATGAACCTAAGCTGGACAAAACCATTAAACTTTTTGATGGTTCGTTAACAGCTTTAATTCATGGTGATGCAAATCAAAATATTGTTAAACCAAGTAATGAAAAAATTAGAAAACAGTTGGCTACTGTTGCTGACATTTGGAAACCATTAAAACCTTTGTATATGAAGAGTAACCCTGACACCAAAGAGTTGGCAGCCATTATTAAACAGAATCCATTACTTTTATCAGAGATGAATAAAATGGTTCATATGGCAGAAGTAGAAACCGAGTATTAAAACGTTTAAACGGTATGATACCGTTACTCTTCATTATTAATCACCACCCACTCATAGAAGGGTAATGCTTCAAAGTGTATGTTCTCTATACGAAACGCATATTGAGCTGTGACGGTAATAATGTATACTTTTTTAACGGCTGCCTTTTTATAGTTAGCAAATCGTCCATGTGATTTTTTCCAAAAACTCTCTTCACTCTCAAAGGGAGCAGGGACAATCAGATCTTTCTGCTCGGTTAAATAGCCTTTAATTCCAAAAGCTTCAAAAAGAATATAATGTTTTTTAAGTGAAAGTGCCACCATAGTGTCAAACTGTTTTGGAAAGCCCTGTGTTAGTGTAAGGTATTTGGCAAGGGCAAAGTCAAAAAAGAGTAACTTTTTATGTTTTGGATTAAGTGCATCGGGTATAAAGCTAATAATATTGCGTTCAAGAAAGTTGTTAATCTGTTTATAGATGAGATCTTTAGAGATTTTGTAGCGTTCTTTGGCATAGGTATAGAGCTGAAACGTAGTGACGGTGGAGCCATTAAAATGGGCTAGTACATTGAGTAGCTTCTGTTCGGATAGATTAAAATGACTTCGTATAAAATTTTGAAACAGCTGTTCTTTTGGCGTTGTTTGAATGGCGAGTTGGGGTAAGGTACCTTGGCGTAAAAAGAGGTTAAAAATTTGTGTCTCTGTTCCCCTTTTTTGAAAGGAGAAAAACTCTTCATAATCAAGTAAAGGAAGTTCAAGATTTCCAAACGTTTCACCATAGTCATAAAAGCTATCTGTTACAATAATGAGTTTTTCTACAGTAGGCAAGAGCTCAAAATAGTCATGTTCATAATGGTCTAGCACCAGTATCTCTATCTCATTGGCTTCGATAAATCCTTCGACATCTTCTTCCATAATGTCTCGAAATTGAAATTTAGGATCCCTGAAATCAATATAGAGTACAACTTCAGGATCAAAGTTCATTAGATAGTCCAATACCAATGAACTTTTCCCTGAAGCAGGAGAACCATAAACTAAAACATTCTCTGCTTCAGGAATAGAAAATTTGCGTTGATGATAGCTTGTAATTTCATTACTTCGATCATAGAAGTATTCAAGTAGTTCCATAATTTTTTCCGTCGAACTCAGGTTTATAATAAGGAATTATATCATAAGGAGTATATTAACTGTTAAAAGATATTTTTTCTTAACCGTATTTCTGTCATAATTTTAAAAGAAGGAGTTTTCTTATGAAAAAAGATTATAGTGAATTAATTATCTCCAAACTTCAAGAGTATGCAAAAAATATTGAGACTTTTTATACGACTTTTTTAGATACACAAGATGATGAGGTTTTACATCAGCTACGTGTCAATATTCGAAAATCTAGAGTCATATTGAAAGCTTTTCATGAGGGCTTTGATGCACACGCTTTACAAAAAATAGACAAAAAGCTTTCTAAAATTGCAAAGTCTTCTAACAAAACACGGGATCTTGATGTCTTTTTAGATGCTTGTTATCATCATTTTGCTTTACATATTAATAATTTACCCATAACTTTTTATGAGAAACTGCTACACACACGTAGAGATGAACGAGCAACATTGGAAATATTTTTAAAAAGTAAGTTTATTGAAGATACTATGAGTGAATATAAAAACTTTTTAAAAGAATCAAAGCCTTTTAAGCTAAAAAAAGAAAAATCTTTTAAAAAAATATTGGCTAAACATTTTAACCGTATTGATATACTTTATAAAGTGTATCTTCAAAATGCCGAGGAGGAGAATCTTCATAAAATTCGTATTAATTTAAAAAAAATACGTTATCTGCTAGAAGCATTTGAAGAGAAGTTACGCTCTTCTAAGCAGCAGAATATTCTCTTAAGAAGTAAAAATTTACAAAAGAGTTTGGGGCTTTTTAATGATTTGTCTATTCAGAAGCTCTTTATTGAAAATTACATACGTAAAGAAAATGAAGAGAATAATCAAGTATTTATAGCTTTTGTTCAGGAGATTCAAAAGCAAAAAGAAGTACTTAAAGAACAGATAGAACCTCTGTTGCTTGCTTTTATTGAGGGCAGTAATGGAAAGTAGTTATCAATCAATTTTTCAAGCCATTGGTGGGGTAGGACTTTTTCTTTTGGGTATGACCATTATGACCGATGGCTTAAAAGCATTAGCCGGTAAGCAGATTCGCTCAGCACTGATGAGGTTTACAAAAAGTCCTACTTCTGGAGCGATGACGGGAGCTGTAAGTACCATGATACTCCAATCGTCGAGTGCAACGATTGTGGCATCAGTAGGATTTGTTGCTGTGGGGATGATGCAGTTTACAGAGTCGTTGGGCATTATCTTTGGAGCCAATATTGGTACAACCATAACGGGGTGGTTGGTGGTTCTTTTTGGATTTAAATTTAAACTGGCAGAGATTGCACTACCACTTATTTTTTTAGGGATGGTACTTAAACTCTTTTTTAAAGGGAGAGTTGCTACGGTAGGTTATACGGTTGCAGGATTCTCACTGATATTTGTAGGAATTACACTCATGCAAGAGGGGATGCAGGGATTTGAGGGGATTCTCTCTTTGGATACTCTTCCGGCTGACTCTTGGATAGGTCGGTTACAATTGTTAGCACTTGGAATGGTTGCAACGCTTATTACCCAGTCTTCCAGTGCCGGAGTGGCAGCCACTTTAACCATGTTGTTCTCACATGTTATTAACTTTGAGCAAGCAGCAGCTTTGGTGATAGGAATGGATTTAGGAACAACAGTTACCCCACTTATTGCCACCATTGGAGGAAGTACAGAGGTAAAGCGTACAGGGCTTTCTCATGTTATTTATAATTTTTTTACAGCCGTTGGTGCTTTTTTTCTGATTACTCCTTACCTATATACATGGGATTTTTTCTCAACTGAAGCATTGGTTGAGAATGCTGAGATTGCACTGGTAGGATTTCACACACTTTTTAATACCTTGGGTGTACTTTTTATTTTGCCATTTACCCGTTACTTTGCACGGCTTATAGAGTACATGCTTCCTTTGGAGAGTGCTCGTCTTTACCGTTTGGATGATGCCTTGCCCACAAAAGCACCAAAGTTGGCACTGATTGCTTCACTGCAAGCACTTGAAAAAATTTTTAAAGTTTCTTTAGATTATGTCGATACCCATTTAGATGGTTTGTCTAATAAATCGCTAGCTCTTGTAAAAATTGAAAAGAGTGTGGACAACATTCAGGAGTACATGGATGAGATTGTATTGAATGAATCCAAAGAAAAAGAGTGGAAGCAACTTATTGCATTATTTCACGGACTGAATCATCTAGAACGTTTGGTGGACAGATGTGAAACGATTGAAAAACATTATCAAGTGATTAAACATTCTGAAGAGCTTAAGAGGATTTGGAGAGCATGTAGAGAAAATCATGAGCAGTTGAGAGCGTTGTTTCAAGCAAATAATGTTTCTGCAGCATTCAAATTAAGTGATAAAACGACGAAGATGAGTGTTCAGGAGTTGGATCAATTGAGAGATGAAGTTATTTTAAAAATTGCAAAAGATGAAATAGACAGTTATTCAGGCTTAGAGATACTCAATACAATTAAATGGTTGAAACGCATTCTAAAACATATTCATACATTTATTTTCTATTATGAGAAAGCATTAGTAACCTGAGTTCGACGAGAAGTTAACACAAAAAGATAAGAATATTTAAAAGTATATTTTTCCTTTTAAAAAGGAAGTATTTTTTAAAAAAAGAACAAAAAAGAGATAAATATCATGCTGTATAAAAGCTAGAGAGAGTATAATTGCGTTCCAAATTTTAGTTAGGAGCTACTAAAGTATATTTAGTGGTAATCTAACGAGTTCTTTATAAGGTAAAATAAATGGAAAAAATTAGACTTAAGCTTAAGGCTTATGATCATCGTGTTTTAGACAGATCAGTTGCTTCAATTGTTGAAGCTGTTAGACGTACAGGTGCAGAACTTATTGGTCCCGTCCCAATGCCAACTAAGATTAAAAAGTACACTGTTCTTAAATCTCCTCACGTTAATAAAGATGCGAGAGAGCAATTTGAGATTAGAATTCACGGAAGAATGATTGATATCGTTTCAGCCACTTCGGATACTATCGATTCACTTATGAAACTCGATCTTGCACCGGAAGTTGATGTTGAAATTAGATCAATGGACAAGTAGGAGTAGATAGATGGAATTTATTATTGAAAAAGTAGGTATGAGCAGAACTGTTGGCGTACCAAGTGTTCCTGTAACACTTTTAAAAGTTATCGAAACTAAAGTATGTGAAGTACGTGAAGATGGAAAAGCTTTAGTAGCTTACCATAGCAGCAAAAAATTCAACAAAAGTATTGAAGGTCAACAGACTAAATTCGGTATTGACAAAGAGTTTAACAAGTTTATGACAATCACTGTAGCAGAAGGTACAGAGGCTGGAGACTATAGTGTAGAAGCACTGGCATCTGCTGAGTTGGTTAAAACTTCATTAAACACTAAAGGTCGTGGTTTTTCAGGTGGTATGAAACGTCATGGTTTCTCAGGTGGACCGGCTGCACACGGACATAGATTCGGTAGAAGAATTGGTTCAATCGGTAATGCTGAATGGCCAGGTCGTGTACAAAAAGGTAAAAAAATGCCTGGACAGTACGGAAACACACAAGTTACAGTTAAAAATGACGTAGTTTCATTTGATGCTGAAAACGGAATTTTAGTATTAAAAGGTTCAATCCCTGGTCACAATGGTGCACGTGGATTGGTAAGGATTGTTAAATAATGAGTACAACAGTAATTAAAACAAGTGACCTTCCTCAGGCGTTTTTAGAAGTTCATCCACATAACCTTTACCTTTATTGTAAAGCGTATGCATCTGGACTTAGAGCAAATACAGCACAAACTAAGACGCGTTCTCAAGTTCGTGGTGGTGGTAAGAAGCCATGGGCTCAAAAAGGTGGAGGACGTGCAAGAGCAGGTTCTTTAAGATCTCCGGTATTTGTTGGTGGTGGTGTTGCATTTGGTCCTTCGACCAATAGAAACTACAATCAAAAAGTAAACAAAAAGCAAAAGAAATTGGCACTTTATCATGCATTGGCTGAGTTAGCTGCAAACGATAAACTTTTTGTTATGGATAACATTACAATCGAGTCCGGTAAAACAAAAGATGCTAAAGCATTTGTTGACAGTCTTGAGCAAAGAGATGTATTGATTGTTAAAGAGTTAATCGATGACAAATCATTCCTTGCATTTAGAAACCTTCAAAATGCATACCTAGTTGAAGCAAATGAGCTTAACGCTTACCTTGCAGCTGCCTATCACTCAGTAGTGATTGAAAAAGCTGTTTGGGAAAAATTGACGAAAGAGAGCTAAGATGGCAGATATTACAGATATTAAATCAATAATATACACAGAGAAAACACTTGCAATGCAAGAAGATGGTGTTATTGTTGTTCAAACTAGCCCTAGAATGACTAAAAATAGTTTAAAAGCAGTTTTCAAAGAGTACTTTGGTATTAACCCATTGAGAGTAAATTCAATGAGAGTTAACGGTAAAGTAAAAAGATTTAAAGGTATCGAAGGTAAAAGACCAGACTTGAAAAAGTTCTATGTATTCTTACCGGAAGATGCAAAAATTGACAGTTTAGCAGTGTAGGGAGAAGAGTAAATGGCAATTAAATCATATAAACCAACCTCTGCAGGTCGAAGATACATTACCAACCTTGACAGTAGTGATATTACTGCAAAAGCGAGTGTTAGAAGTCTTCTTATTAAACTTCCAAGATCAGCCGGTAGAAACAACAACGGTAGAATTACCTCTCGTCACAGAGAAGGTGGAGCTAAAAAATTATATAGAATTATTGATTTTAAAAGAAACAAGTTTGGTGTTGAAGGAACAGTAGCTACTGTTGAGTATGACCCGTATAGAACGTGTAGAATTTGTCTTGTTAAATATGTTGATGGTGATAGAAGATATGTTCTTCAAGCCAAAGGTATGAACGTTGGAGACAAAATCATGTCAGCTGAAAGTGGACTTGATATTAAAATTGGTAATGCAATGAGACTTAAAGCCATTCCTGTTGGAACATTGGTTCACAATATTGAGCTTAATGTTGGTCAAGGTGGTACAATCGCTCGTTCAGCCGGTGGTTATGCACAGATCATGGGTAGAGATGGTAAATACGTTTCTTTAAGACTTCCATCGGGTGAGATGAGATATGTTCTTGGTGAATGTATGGCAACTATCGGTACTGTTGGTAGCGAAGATTGGGCAAACGTCGTTGGTGGTAAAGCCGGTCGTCAAAGACACAGAGGTATCAGACCACAAACCAGAGGTTCTGCGATGAACCCTATCGATCACCCACATGGTGGTGGTGAAGGTAAGACAAACTCAGGTCGTCATCCGGTGACTCCATGGGGTATGCCTACTAAAGGTTACAAGACTCGTAAGAAAAAAGCTAGTGATAAGTTAATTATCTCTAAGAGAAAGAAGTAAGGGGTTAAGATGGCAAGATCAACTAAAAAAGGTCCATTTATAGACGATCACCTAAAGAAAAAAGTTCTTAAGGCGAAAGAAGAAGGTTCTCATAAACCGATTAAAACTTGGTCAAGAAGATCAGTTATCTTCCCTGAGTTCATTGGTTTAACAATCAATGTTCACAACGGTAGACAATTTATCCCTGTATTTGTTACAGAGAACCATGTTGGATATAAACTTGGTGAATTCGCACCAACCAGAACATTTAAGGGCCACAAAGGCTCAGTTCAGAGAAAAGGGTAGTTATGAGTAAAGCAGTATTAAAATTTACACGTGTAGCACCTGATAAAGCAAGAATGATTGCAAGAGAAGTTCAAGGTATGAACGCTGAATTGGCACTTGCATCATTAGAATTTATGCCAAACAAAGCAGCTAGAATTATTTCTAAAGTTATTGCATCTGCTGTAGCCAATGGTGATTTTGAACCGGAAGAGGTAGTGATTTCTTCTTGTAGAGTAGACAAAGCAGCTGTAATGAAAAGATGGAGACCAAGAGCAAGAGGTACTGCGAGCAGAATCTTAAAACCTACGGCACACATCATGGTAGAAGTAGCAAAAGCAGAGGAGGCATAATATGGGTCAAAAAGTAAATCCTATTGGTCTGAGACTTGGAATCAATAGAAACTGGGAATCAAGATGGTTTCCAAAAAAAGAGAGAACAGCAGCATTTATTGCAGAAGATTATAAATTAAGAAAATTTCTTAAAAAAGAGCTTTTTTATGCTGGTGTATCCAACATTATTATTGAAAGAACAGCAAAGAAAGTAAGAATTTCTATTGTAACTGCAAGACCTGGAATTATCATTGGTAAAAAAGGTGCAGATATTGAGAAGTTGAAAACGACTTTGAATAAAATGTTCAACAAAGATATCTCTTTAAACATTAAAGAAGAGAAAAAAGCTCAAGCTTCAGCACAATTAGCAGCTGAAAACGTAGCGACTCAACTTGAACGACGTGTTGCATTCAGACGTGCAATGAAAAAAGTTATTCAAGGTGCATTAAAGTCAGGAGCAAAAGGAATTAAAGTTGCTGTTGCCGGTAGACTTGGTGGTGCTGAGATGGCTAGAACTGAGTGGTATTTAGAGGGAAGAGTTCCTTTGCATACACTTAGAGCTAAAATTGATTACGGTTTTGCAGAAGCAAATACTACTTATGGAATCATTGGTATTAAAGTATGGATTTTCAAAGGTGAAGTTCTTGCTAAAGGTATCCAAGCTGAGCCACAAGAAGAAAAAAAGAGTAGTAGAAGACCTGCTCGTAACAATACTAGAAACAGAGGTGAATAACGATGTTAATGCCTAAAAGAACAAAATTTAGAAAAGTAATGAAAGGTCGTAATCGTGGACAATCTTTCAGAGGTAATAAAATCGAGTTTGGTGAATTTGCACTTAAAGCAACATCAGCCGGTAGAATTAACTCAAGACAAATCGAAGCAGCCAGAATTACGATGACCAGAGAGATGAAAAGACAAGGTAAATCTTGGATTAGAGTTTTCCCTGACAAGCCTTTAACAAAAAAGCCTCTTGAGACCAGAATGGGTAAAGGTAAAGGTTCAGTTGAAGAGTGGGTAATGAACATCAAGCCGGGTAGAATTGTATTCGAAGTTGCAGGTGTTCCTGAAGATGTTGCTCGTTCAGCATTAACATTGGCTTTACATAAACTTCCATTTAAATGTAAGATTATCACTGCAAAGGATAGTAATGAAATATATTGATATTCAAACTAAAACAGTTGAAGAATTAACAGCGTTGTTAAAAGAGAAAAAGCTTGAGCTTTTTACACTTAAAGCAAAGCAGAAAACAATGCAACTTACTAACACTAGTGAGTTAAGAGTAGCGAAAAAAGACATCGCTAGAATCCAAACAGCTATCACAGCTGCTGCGTCAAAGTAAGGGGTTAGAGTATGCCAAAAAGACAAATAACTGGTACTGTGATTAAAATAGCAGGTGAAAAAACAGCAACCATCGTAGTTGAGAGAAAAGTTCTTCACCCAAGATATCACAAGACTGTAAAAAGATTTAAAAAATATCTTATCCATGATGAGAAGGCTACAGCAAAAGTTGGAGACACCGTAACGGCTATTGAGTGTAGACCAATGTCAAAAACCAAAAGCTTTAGACTTCTTGAAATTGTAAAGGTAGGTGAAGAGTAATGATCCAAGGTTTTACAAGATTAAATGTTGCTGATAACAGTGGTGCTAAAGAGATTATGTGTATCAAAGTTCTTGGTGGATCTAAGAGAAGATACGCTTCAGTAGGTGACGTTATCGTTGCTTCTGTTAAAAAAGCACTTCCAACAGGAAAAGTAAAAAAAGGTAAAGTAGTTAAAGCTGTTGTTGTACGAACGCACAAAGAGATTCAAAGAGAAAATGGTTCTTTAATCAGGTTCGACGACAATGCTGCTGTAATTATTGATGATAAAAAAGCACCAATAGGTACGCGTATTTTTGGTCCTGTAGCTAGAGAAACTAGATATGCAGGATTTATGAAGATTGTATCATTGGCACCGGAGGTATGGTAATGGCAAACAAAAAGTTTAAAATTAAAAAAGGTGATCAAGTTCAGATCATCGCTGGTGATGATAAAGGTAAAACTGCTGAAGTACTTAAAGTATTGACAAAGCAAGATGCTGTAATCGTTGCAGGATGTAAACTTGCAAAGAAAGCTGTAAAGCCAAGCGAAGAAAATAAAGATGGTGGTTTCATTAATAAAGAGATGCCAATTCATATTTCTAATGTAAAAAAAGTAGAGGCGTAATCTTATGAGTAGAATGAAGCAAAAGTACAATGACATTACAGCAGCACTTCGTGAGGAGTGTGGTATTCAAAATGTAATGCAGACACCTAAGCTTGAGAAGATAGTAATCTCTGTCGGTGCAGGTGAAGAAGGAAAAGATAATAAACTTGTTCAAAACATGGCAGATACTATTTCTTTAATTGCCGGTCAAAAAGCAGTTATTGTCAATGCTAAAAAGTCCGTTGCCGGTTTTAAAGCAAGAGAAGGATCTCCGAGTGGTATTAGAGTAACACTTAGAGGTGCTAATATGTATAACTTCTTTGACAAATTGGTTTCGATTGCATTACCAAGAGTAAAAGACTTTAGAGGGACACCAAGAAAAGGTTTTGATGGAAGAGGTAATTATAACTTCGGTCTTCAAGAGCAACTTATGTTCCCGGAAGTTGAATTTGATAAGATTATTAAGACTCATGGTATGAACATTACAATAGTAACAAGCACTGAAAACGATAAAGAGGCATTTGTTCTTTTAGAGAAACTTGGCATGCCTTTCGCTAAAGGAAAGAACTAATGGCTAAGAAATCAATGATAGCTAAACAGCAGAGACCTGCTAAGTTTAGTACAAGAGCATATACAAGATGTAGCATTTGTGGAAGACCACACTCTGTATACCAAGATTTTGGTATTTGCAGAATTTGTTTAAGAAAAATGGCAAACGAGGGTTTAATCCCCGGTATGAAAAAATCAAGCTGGTAAGGAGAAGTAAAAGATGATGACAGATATAATTGCAGACTCTCTTACTCGAATAAGAAATGCTGCACAAAGAAGATTAGACGTAACAACGCTTCTTCACTCAAAAACAATTGAGGCTACAGTTTCTATTTTAGTAGACAAGGGTTACCTTGAGAGTTATAAAGTAAAAGAAGACGGAAATAAGAAGACCATTAAAGTTGTGCTTAAGTATGATGAAAATGGTCACAGTGTAATCAATGAAGTTAAGAAAATTTCTAAGCCTGGTAGACGTGTTTATCAAAGTGCTGCAGAAGTAAGATCTTTCAAAAATGGTTATGGAACATTGGTTGTATCTACTAACAAAGGTGTACTTGCTAACGATGAAGCATTTAAACAGTCTGTTGGTGGCGAAGTAATCTGTAGTATTTGGTAAGGAGTAGATATGTCAAGAATAGGAAAAAGACCTGTAACTGTTGCAAACGGTATTGATGTATCACTTGATGGTACTGCGTTGGTTGCTAAAAAAGGTAACTTAGAGAAAAGACTTGAGACTCATGGAAGAGTTGATATTAATATTGACGGTAATGAAGTTACATTTGCTAAAGTAGGTGATTCTAAAGAGAGCGCAGCTTTCTGGGGAACATACAGAGCACTATTTAACAACATCATTATCGGTTTAGATCAAGGTTTTAAAAAATCTCTTGAAATCAACGGTGTTGGTTACAGAGCTGCAGTTGAAGGTAAGATTCTTAAACTTCAACTTGGTTTCTCTCATGATATTAATTATGAAATTCCAGACAGTGTTGAAGTAACTGTTGAGAAGAACCTTATTCATCTTAAGGGTGCTGATAAACAAACTATCGGACAAGTTGCTGCTGAGATTAGAAGCTTCAGACCACCAGAGCCTTATAAAGGTAAAGGGGTTAAGTATACTGATGAGACCATCATTAGAAAAGCTGGAAAATCAGCGAAAAAATAGGAGCGATAGATGTTAAAAAGTATTCAAAAAAGAAAAAACAAACTTCGAGCGCAACGTAAAGCAAGAGTAAGAGGAAAAATTTCAGGAACAGAAGCTCTTCCAAGAGTATCTGTTTTTAAATCAAACAAACACTTCTATGCTCAAGCAATTGATGATGTTGCCGGTGTAACACTTGCTGCTGCTGATGGTAAAAAACTTGGTTTAAAAGTAAATCAAGAAGATGCTAAGAAAGTAGCTGCTGCAATGGCTGATGCTCTTAAAGCAAAAAATATTGAAACAGTAGTTTTCGATAGAAACGGTTATCTCTACCATGGTGTTGTTGCAGCTTTTGCAGACGCTCTTAGAGAAGCTGGAATTAAGTTATAAGGAGAGATGATGCAAAATATCGATAGAGAGAAATTTGAAGAGAAAATTGTAAACATCGGTCGTGTTACTAAAGTTGTTAAGGGTGGTAGACGTTTTAGATTTACTGCACTTGTTGTTATTGGTGACAAAGAAGGTACAATCGGTTATGGTACAGGTAAAGCTAAAGAGGTTCCGGACGCTATTAAAAAAGCAGTTGATGATGCCTTTAAAAGTCTTGTAAAAATCAATGTTAAGGGTACAACAATTGCTCATGACGTTCAGCAAAAAACAGGTGCAAGCCGTATTATCTTAAGACCGGCATCTGAAGGTACAGGTACCATTGCCGGTGGTGCCATGAGACCAGTACTTGAGCTTGCAGGTATCAAAGATGTTATTGCAAAGTCATTGGGTTCAAATAACCCTAACAACCTTGTAAGAGCAACTATTGATGCACTTACAAAGATAAAAAAGTAAGGGAGTAGATATGGGTTTACATAATTTACAACCGGCACCAGGTTCAACTCGTAATAAAAAAAGAATTGGTCGTGGTCAAGGTTCCGGAACAGGTAAAACATCGGGAAAAGGTAACAAAGGTCAAAAAGCCAGATCAGGTTACTCTGCAAAAAGAGGTTTTGAGGGTGGGCAAATGCCACTTTATAGAAGATTACCAAAAATTGGTTTTACTTCTAGAGTCATTAAACCATACTCAATTAACGTTGATAAAAATAAAGCTGTTACAGAACTTGCTGAAATTACTTTAGAGAGTATTAAATCTGTTTATAAGCTTCAAAAAACTGTAACAAAAGTAAAACTTATTGGTATCGGTGCAAAAGAACTTGCATCTAAAATCAAAGATGAAGCTGTTACAACTAGTGGTAAATAACCATGAGTAATGCTTTAACTCAAAAAATACTGATTACTTTTGGATTCCTATTTGCATATAGAGTTTTAGCATACGTACCGGTTCCCGGTGTGGACACGACTGTTATTGCATCGTTTTTTAACAATACCGGTGCAGGCATGGGGGACATGATGAACATGTTCTCCGGTGGTGCGATAGAGAGATTCTCTATTATTTCATTGGGTATTATGCCTTACATTACGGCATCGATTGTAATGGAACTTCTTGCTGCAACATTCCCTGCTCTTGGTCAAATGAAAAAAGAGCGTGATGGTATGCAAAAATACATGCAAATTATTCGTTATGCAACCATTTTTATTACTATTGTTCAAGCATTTGGTGTCTCAATGGGACTTCAAAGTATGAATGGTGCTGTACTAATTGATCCAATTACTTTCACAATTATAACAACAGCTTCAATGTTGACAGGTACGATGTTACTCATGTGGATTGGTGAGCGTATTACACAAAGTGGTATCGGGAATGGTATTTCACTTATTATCTTTGCAGGTATTGTTTCAGGAATTCCTTCGGCGATTTCCAATACAATTACTTCAGTTAATACGGGTGAGCTTTCATTCTTATCTGTTATTGCAATGTTTGCTATTATCATGTTAACCATTTTTGCAATTATCTATGTTGAGCTTGGTGAGAGAAGAGTGCCTATCTCATACTCAAGAAAAACAATTATGCAGAATCAAGACAAAAGGGTAATGAACTATATTCCGATTAAAGTGAATCTTTCAGGTGTAATTCCTCCAATTTTTGCTTCAGCTGTATTGATGTTCCCTCTTACCATGTTAGGTAGTAGTACAAACGAGTACGCTTTAATGGTAGCAGATGCATTAAAACCGGGTGGACTTGCATTTAATGTGGCAACGTTTGTTTTGGTTGTTTTCTTTGCATTTTTTTATGCATCAATTGTATTTAATGCAAAAGATATTGCCGATAACTTAAAACGACAGGGTGGGTTTATTCCAGGAGTTAGACCCGGTGAACATACCAAAGAGTTTATTAATGAAGTAGCCAGTAGATTAACAGGCTCCGGTGCATTCTATTTGGCACTTGTTTCTACCGTACCATTCTTGTTGATTAACTCAATTGGTGCAGCTTTTTTCTTCGGGGGCGTTGCTGTACTTATTGTGGTTCAAGTTGCTCTTGATACCATGAGAAAAATTGAAGCACAAATCTACATGAATAAATATGAAACTTTAGGTGCAGTAGGTCTTTAATGGCAATCACACTTCGTAAACCTGACGAATTGACCAAGCTAGCATTAGCTGGGTCAATTGTCGGTAAAACATTAAAATATCTTCAAGAAAATATTACTGTTGGAATGTCTCTAAGAGAGATTGATGCCATGGGTGAAGCTTTTATTCGCGAATATGGGGCAGAACCCTCTTTTAAAGGTCTTTATGGATTTCCAGCATCGGTTTGTACTTCACTTAATGAGGTGTGTATACATGGTATACCAACAGATTATAGAGTACAAAAGGGTGATATTTTAGGATTAGATTTGGGTACCAAGATAGATGGTTATTTTGGTGATGCTGCCATAACCATGCCAATTGGTGAGATTTCTAAAGAGGATGAAGCACTTATCGCTTGTTCAAAAGATGCACTTTATCATGCGATAGAGAACATTAGAATAGGAATGCGATTTAAAGAGTTGTCTTCAATTTTGGAAACATTCATAAGAGATCGTGGTTATGTACCTTTAAGAGATTTTTGTGGACATGGTATTGGGAAAAAGCCACATGAAGAACCAAACATCCCTAATTATGTGGATGGAAAACCTAACCAAGGTCCAAAAATTAAAAATGGTATGGTGTTTTGTTTAGAACCTATGATCTGTCAAAAAGGTGATCAACCGATCATTTTAGAAGACAAATGGTCAGTGGTTAGTGAAGATGGTTTAAGGTCATCACATTATGAGCATACCGTTGCAATTATTGATGGTAAAGCAATAATTTTAACAGAAGCTGAATAATTTTCACAATTATTAAACAATACTAGTAAAAGAGTATAAAGATTCATTCAAAGGAGAATAAATGGCTAAAGATGATGTAATAGAAATTGATGGTAAAGTAGTTGAAGCACTGCCAAACGCGACATTTAGAGTAGAACTTGATAACAAGCATATTGTTCTGTGTCACATTGCAGGAAAGATGAGAATGCACTACATTAAAATCTTACCTGGCGATAAAGTTAAAGTTGAGTTAACCCCCTACAGTCTTGATAAAGGACGTATTACGTTTAGATACAAATAGTATTGTATTTTATAACTTCTCTTTCAAAAGAAAGAGAAGATTTTCTTCATACTTCTTATACAAAATCCAACTAAAAAAAACTCTTAACAACTTTTTTAAATCAATAATATTACAAATTTATATAATT
>JAHJJU010000106.1 GCA_018822805.1 bacterium | reverse complement strand
TTAAGAAAAAATAAAGAATGATATAATTTTTAACAACTAATTTAATATAGGAATTTAATATGAATTTAAGAAATAAGATTTTATTTAAACCGTTAGGTGGATTAATCCTTTTTTCTTCATTGTCATTGGCAAATGTCACAGGAAATACATTTCGTGATTTTAATGGTGATGGGGTTCAACAAGCAGGAGAGTTTGGTCGAGAAGGTATTATTGTTAAAGCCTATTCCAATAGCATAGGAGGAACCGATGTAGAAGTTGGATCGACAACGACATTGGCTGATGGAAGCTATACTCTGCCCCTGTTTGATAATCAATATCCTGTACGGTTAGAGTACTCTTTACCTACAGGATTTTGTAATTTAGATGCTTCACAAGATTATCCTGCAGCCAATGGAAATACCTATGGTACAGATGTTCAATTTGCTACAACTTCAGGTGAAGTACATAATTTTGTTTTTAATTATCCAGCTGATTTTTCTGTGGATGAGAATCCAAGAGTTTTTTTACCTAAACATGGAAATGGTGATCCTTTAGCCGGTGGTGTAGCTGCTGATGTAACAGCTATGACAAGTTATCACTATTTGGATCATGGACATGCAGCCAATTCAGGAAGGGGAGCTACTGATGGTCCAGCTTATGATATTGTTGCAAAGGCGAGTCAGATTGGTACCGTGTACGGTGTTGCTTATTCACGTCAAGCTGAAAAGGTGTTTACCTCGGCACTGTTAAAACGACACGCCGGTATGGGACCATTGGGTGGAGGGGGAATCTATGCAATTGATGCAAATGGTCCTTATGATACCAGTGCCGATTTAAGCTTTTTGGATCTTGATGAAGTTGGGATAGCAACCAGTGATGAAGTGAATGCGTATACGAATGCTTTAACCGGTTCTAATGTGGTTAGTTTTAGTCCTGTCATTGGAAGCAATGCCCAAAGAGGATTATCCGGTAGTAATGATCCTAGTGCAGATTCAGCTGCTTGGTCACAAGTGGGAAAGCTTTCGTTAGGAGATCTTGAAATTTCTGAAGATGGGCAGTACCTTTATACCATTAATCTTTATGATAGAAAGCTGTATCAAATTGATTTAACCGATCCTAAAAATCCTGTGGCACCTACTGCCGGAAATGCAGCAGAGAAGATTAAAAGTTTTGATATTCCGGATACTTGTACCGATGTAGGAGCAGGT
Organism: bacterium; assembly: GCA_018822805.1. Lineage (GTDB taxonomy): Bacteria > Campylobacterota > Campylobacteria > Campylobacterales > Sulfurovaceae > UBA1140. Next base: position 5,404 of record JAHJJU010000106.1, on the reverse strand, counting down.
GAGTATCGTCCTTTTGCTCTAAAGGTAGCTAGGGGGAAGGTATTTGTAGGAAATACTTGTTCAGGTGAAAATGCCGACGGCTCTTCTGCCGGAGGTACGGCAGCCGATATGAAAGGAAGCATTTTAGAATTTGATGTAAGCACCGATCAGTGGGAAAATGATCCGGTATTTGAATTCACTTTTGATTACAGAGATGCAGATAAATCTTGGCATACTTGGGGATCAGCTTGGAATGCTGATTGGGAGTATGGTGAACCACTTATTTCAGATCTTGAGCTTGATGGTAGTGGAAATATGCTGATTGGTATTATGGATAGAACGGGTCATAAAAAAGGACGTAATAACTACGATTTAAATGGTGCAGGAAGTCACAGTTCAGCAACAGTGGGTGAGCTTTTACGTGCTGTACGGGATACCGGTTCTCAAACATGTGCTTACAATATTACGACGAATCCGGAGTTTTATAATGATAATTTACACCACACCGAGAGTTCTCAAGGAGCTTTGGCTGTTCATAGAACCAGTACGTTTGATGGTGTTTTGTCAACATTTATGGATCCTATTGATATTTGGTCTGCCGGTTCAGTACTTTACGATAACAGTGATGGTGGACGAGAGCAAGAGGGATATGAGATTTTTATGTCCAGTGATGTATCTACCTTTGGTAAATCAGGTGGACTTGGTGATGTTGAGGTTATGGAGAAGGTTCCATCCATAGAGATTGGTAACCTTGTTTGGTTTGATGCAGATAATGATGGTATTCAAGATGCAGATGAAGCAGGAATAGCTGGAGTTGATATTGAATTGGTAGATACTTTAGGAACCGTTGTTTCGACAACCACGACCGATGCCAATGGTGGATATTATTTTAACCATACTAACGTTGGAACGGGTAATGAACTGGGACCACAAGCAGATACTGATTATATTGTTCGGATTAAAAATGCACATTTTAATAACAGTAAAGGGTATGGTCCTTTAGATAATAAAGCCTTGACACTAAAAGATCAAGTTGGTACAGGACTATTAAATAAAAGTGATAGTGATGCTTATTTAAATGCAGGTATAGCAGAGATTGCTGTACGTACTAAGAGTGCAGGAGAGAATGATCACTCTTTTGATTTTGGATTTATTGTTGGAAATGGAAGTTTAGGTGATCGAGTTTGGTACGATAAAAATGCAGATGGAATTCAAGATGCTAATGAAGAAGGAGTAGAAGGGGTAACAGCGATACTTTATGAAGGTGACTGTTCAACCCGTGCAAAAGATGATAACAATACCAATCTTCCAACGGTTGATACCGATGTAAATGGTCTTTATACATTCGGTGATTTAGATCCGGCTGATTATTGTGTAGGATTCTCTAATTTACCGGTAGGTCATTTGGTTTCTCCTCAAAATCAAGGTACAGATGATTTGAAAGATTCAGATGTGGATACGGTAAGTAAAACAACAGGTGCTGTAACACTTATAGCCGGAGATAATAATGTAAGTTTAGATATGGGTCTTTATGAGGTAGCAAGTATCGGTAACTATGTTTGGTATGACCAAAATGTTAATGGAATTCAAGATGATACAGAAACAGGTGTAGAAGGTGTAACGGTTACTTTATATGAAGGTGATTGTATGACCCAAGTAACAGGTGTCCCGGCAGTGCAAACAAGCAATACAGGAGCGTACAGTTTTACAAATTTAATGCCTAATGATTACTGTTTGGGTTTTTCGAATATGCCTGCTGAGTATAAAGTAACAACAAAAGAACAAGGTGTTGACCCAACAAAAGATTCAGATGTAAATCCTGATACCAATAAAACCATTTCAACCAATTTAGAATCAGGAGAGAACGATGTGAGTTGGGATATGGGGATTTACCGACTATCGAGCATTGGTAATTATGTATGGAATGATGAGAATGCCAATGGAGTTCAAGATGGTGTGGAAACAGGGGTTCAAGGGGTAACGGCTACACTCTTTAGTAGTGATTGTACTACAGCTGTTGTGGGCGTGGCACCTATTGTAACCGATGCCAATGGTTCATATCAGTTTAACGATTTACTTCCTGGAGAGTATTGTATTGGATTTACAGGTATTCCGGATGGATATGCGATCTCTCCTCAAGGTAAAGGTTTGGATCATGAGTTGGATTCAGATGTAAATGTAACAACAGCCAAAACCATAGCAACAACACTTGATCCGGCTGAAGATGATCTAAGTTGGGATATGGGTATTTACGAAGAAGCAAGCATTGGTAACAGGGTATGGAATGATCGTAATGCGAATGGTAAACAAGATGGTGTTGAAGTGGGTGTCGATACAGTAACCGTTACATTGTATAATGCAGACTGTACAACACGAGCAAAAGATAGTTTAGGTGTAACCATTCCAACAATAGCTACGGATGCTGGAGGGCTTTACGGTTTTGAACATTTAATGCCGGCAGAGTACTGTTTAGGTTTCTCTACTATACCAACAGGGTTTAGAGTTTCGCCTAAAGACAGTGCCACAGATGAACTTGATTCAGATGTGAACCCTGATAGTAATAAAACCATTTCTACGCTTTTAAGTGCCGGTGAAAATGATACATCATGGGACATGGGACTTTTTGAGTCAGCAAGCATTGGTAATAAAGTTTGGTACGATAATAATGCAGATGGTATTCAAGACGGTAACGAGTTGGGTGTAGCCAATATTGGTGTAACACTTTATCAGAGTGACTGTACAACCGTTGCTGTTGATGGATCCGGAGTTCCTATCGCTTCTGTAACAACGAATGCATCGGGAGAGTATTTATTTGATGAATTGGTACCGAATGATTATTGTGTAGGATTTGATTTGGCAACGCTTCCGGCCGGATATACGGTAAGTCCTCAGAATGTAAATACAACAACAGCACTTTTAGATTCCGATGTAAACCCAAGTACAGGTAAAACAGCATCGACCAATTTAGAAGGGAGCGAAGATGATCGAAGTTGGGACATGGGAATTTATGCACCGGCAACTCTTGGTGATAAAGTGTGGTTGGATACAAATGCCAATGGTGTTCAAGATGCGAATGAATCAGGAGTAGCCAATATAACAGTAACATTATATGCAGCTGATTGTGCAACAGAGATTACAACAGATAATGATGGAGTAGCGATTCATTCTATTCATACAGATATAAATGGAAACTATAGCTTTGTAAACCTCACACCGGCAGCGTACTGTATAGGATTTAGTGATTTATTATTTAATCATGTAGTAAGTCCAATTAATAATGATGCCAATGATGCTAAAGATTCGGATGTAAATTCAGTAAGTTTAAAAACAATTGTAACCACATTGGTCTCAGGAGAGCATGATTCAAGCTGGGATATGGGAATCTATGAAGCAGCGAGTATTGGTAACTTTGTATGGTTAGATAGTAATGGTAATGGGGCACAAGATGCTAATGAAAGTGGAGTTAAGAATGTAACTGTAACGTTATATGAAGGTGATTGTACAACAGCTGTAACACTTGATGATTCAGGAATAGCAATTACTCCTCAAACGACAGATGTAAATGGTCTTTATAACTTTGGTAACTTAACCCCAAATGAATACTGTGTAGGGTTTGATCTTCCGGTTGGATATAAAATCACTGCACAAAATCAAAGTGATGACAGTAATGATTCTGATGGTGATTTGTTCACACGAAAAACAGTAAAGACGGTATTAACCTCAGGAGAAAATGACACGAGTTGGGATACGGGAATCTATAAACCAGCAACCATAGGTAATAGAGTATGGAATGACCTAGACGGTGATGGAGTACAAGATGGTAATGAAGTTGGTGTTGCAGATGTCAATGTAACCTTATATAACTGTGACTGTACTACGGTAGCCAATGATGAGAACGGTTCAGCAATTCCAAGTACAACCACCAATGTAAATGGTGAATACAGCTTTACAAACTTGGTGCCAAATAATTACTGTGTGGGATTTGATGTACCGATAGGATATGTGGTTTCACCACAAAATTCCGGAAGTGATGATGGTAAAGATTCAGATGTTAACCTTGAAACAAATACCACTGAGTGTACAACATTGAGCTCGGATGAAAACGATACCACATGGGATATGGGAATCTACCAACCGGCAACTATTGGTAACAAAGTATGGTTGGATAATAACCGAGATGGAATTCAAAACAGTAATGAAGCAGGTGTAAAAGGCGTTAAAGTAACCCTCTATAAAGCTGATTGTAGAAGTGAAATTAAGAATATGAAAACAGATGCTCAAGGGAACTATCTCTTTACAAACTTGGTTCCTAATGATTACTGTGTAGGATTTGAAGTGCCAAATGGATATGCCATTACAACTCAAGACAGTACAGAAGATAGGAATGATTCAGATGTAAATCCATTAACGAATAAAACAATAGTCACAACATTAATATCCGGTGAAAATGATATGAGTTGGGATGCAGGAATCTATCGACTCTCTAGTATTGGAGATTATGTTTGGTATGATGAAAATCATGATGGAAAACAGAACAGCAATGAGCGTGCCGTAGCCAATGTAACGGTAACACTCTATGAATCTGATTGTACAACAACGATTGCTGCAACAAAAAGTGGAGCAAATGGAAAATACCTTTTTAGTAACTTAGAACCAAAAGCATATTGTATTGGATTTGATGATTTGCCGGTAGGTTATCAGTTTACACCCGTCTATGATAACTCAGGATCAGGTTCAGAGTTGGATTGTAATGTTGACCCAGGAACAGGGAAAACACCAGTCATTACACTACCACATGCAACAGATGATATGACATGGGATATGGGAATTATTCCAAAGTGTCAAGATGAAATTGGGCGTGTTTTAGCTGCCTTTGATGATGAAGTGATTGCCAGCACAACAGGTTCTGTGACAACCATTAATATTCTAGCCAATGATCATGGGAACCTTGATATCGAGAGTATTGAGTTTGTTTCAACAAAAGAGGGTGCAATCCTTTGGGGAAATGGAACAGCCGTTGGTGGAACAAGTGTTGAGACAAGCGATACCTTAGTGGTTCCGGGTGAAGGAACATGGACAGTAAAGAGTGATGGAACCATTAGTTTTAAAGCACTAGATGGGTTTACAGGTATTCCTTCACCTGTTTATTATATTGTTCGATGTAAACAGGGTGATAGCAGTAAAGTAGCTCAAGTTAAAATTACTTCAAACTGTACATGTGATACCTATACGGAAGGGGTAAGCGATTCTGTACCCGTATTTAATTTTTGGTCTATTGTAGGTACAATTTTCTCGATTTCTCTTTTAGGAATGCTTTTCGCTCGTAGAGAGTTTGAAACTATAAAATAAGTTTTAGAGTCCTTGATTAAAGGGCTCTAGACAATAAAATAAAAGAGTTTTACTTTTTTTATAATATATTTTATTA